>NZ_BAABIA010000012.1 GCF_039542385.1 Prosthecobacter algae
TGTCATCGAGGAAGGGCGAATTGAAGAACAGAATGTTACCCACCACATCTTCGGTGAAGCTCATCGTCGGAGGAACGAAATTGTTCTCGATGTAGATCTGCATTCTCCAGGCATTGGTGCCCGTGTTGGTGAAGGTCCAGTCCGGATGGATCCCGATCGTCGCATTGCCAAAGCCGACATCAGGGATCACACCCGCGGCGTGGTTGTTCCAGGCAAACACCGTCTCCGGCACGGTGGCCGAAAGGTTGTGCAACTGGAAGCTGCCATAACCGATGATCGGCCCGCCAGGAGTATCGTCATAGTCAAAAAGGGTGGCAGATCCCCCGATGATCCCTGGCGGGGAGTAATTACTGGTCCAGAGTTCCAGCCTGCCCTGTTCCGTGTTGCTATTGACCACCCGTGGATGGTTGGAGCGGATGGAAACATTCGTCACATTCCGCTGCGTCGTCAGGATGTTCCCCGCGTCTGGCACTTTCAGTCCATCCACCGTCAGACCCGACCAAGCATCGAAAGAGGCATCGGCATAGTAGGCCACCCCGCCCGTGGTGTTATCCATGCGATAACGCACACGGTTGAAGGGGAGACCGGCCAGAGTCGCCGCGTTGTTCGTCGTATAGACAATGAGGCCTGCCCCATCGCGAGACGGGTTCACCGTTTCATAAGCGAGGTAAGATGAGGAAGGTTTGATAGCCGGACCTTCATTAACATCCGTCACGATGACAGAGATGGCTTGAGTGTCCGTTAAACCTGGCGTTCCACTGTCTGTCACGGTCACAGTGACCTCGTAGATGTTGTTCAGGCCACTATCTGCAGGAGCTTCAAAGTTAGGCGCCGAAGTAAAACTCAAGGCCCCGGAGGTAGGATTGAGCGTGAAGAAGCCCGCATCCGCACCGCTCTTGGTGTAGGTCAGCGTTTGTGCAGGAGTGTTGGTATCTGTCGCTGTCACCGTCGTCACCGCCGTGCTGTTTTCGGCGACATCGATGGAGGCCGTGGCATCACCACCATTGCTGGTGATCGTCGGGGCAAAGTTAGGCACCACATAGGTGTAGAGGCTATTTGCCGCGTTGCTGCCACCGGACGTGGTGACGATGACACTGGCGGGGCCTGCACTGCCTGCCGGAGTGACGGCGGTGATGCTGGTATCGCTCACCACAGTCACACTCGTAGCGGCTGTGCCGCCGATGGTCACCGCCGAAGCACCCGTCAAGTTTGTGCCTGTGATTGTCACCGGAGTGCCGCCGAGTGTGCTGCCCGTCGCAGGGCTGACATTGGTCACGGTAGGCGGCGTCACATAAGTGTATAGCGTGTTCGCCGCGTTCGTTCCGATTGGCGTCGTCACCAACACACTCACCGCGCCTGCCGCACGAGCCGGAGTGGTGGCCGTGATCTGCGTGTCACTGTCCACGGTGTAGCTCGCTGCATTCATGCCGCCAAACGTGACTGCTGTGGCACCCATGAAGTCCATGCCTGTGATCGTCACCACCGTGCCACCGGCTGTGCTGCCTGCCGCCGGGGCCACATTCGTCACCGTCGGTGCAAGCAGTGTGACCTGGATCGTGAAAGTGAATGCAGCACTGCGGTCCACACCACCGTCTGCCGTGCCTCCATTGTCCACCGCGACCACACTCACCGTCGCTGAGCCATAAGCACTCGGTGCGGAAGTAAAGGTAAGCGTGCCAGCGCTGGAGATCACTGGCTGCACGCTGAAGAGCGCATTGTTGTTATTCGTTACCGTGAAGCTTACCGCCTGCCCAGACTCACCTGAAGGGCCTGGGGAGATGTTTGTCGCCACATTGGGCACCGTTTGGGGGCCCGCGTTTTCGGCTACCGTTACCAAGTAAGGCGCGGCAGTGACGGTCGAGGTGTAGATCTGACCCCCGATGACGATACCCACGACTTTGGTCCCATCGGCCGAGCATGCCAAGCTTCTCCATAGACGGCTGCCACTGCCAGCCTGAGGGACCCACGTCACTCCAGAGTCCGTCGAAGTGTAGATCAGCCCGCCCGAAACGGCTGCAAACAATTTCGTGCCATCTGCCGATGAAGCCAGGGCAGACCAGGCCAACTGGCTGGCTCGCGAAGTCCATGTCGAGCCTGAGTTTGTCGAGGTCCAAATGGTGCTGTGCTGGCTCGCCGCAGTCACCAGCTTCGTGCCATCCGACGATCCAGCGATCGGCACCAGATTGCCTGCGGTTCCATAATTCGGTGTCCAGGTCTGCCCCGAATCAGACGAGGTCCAAACCGGGCCTCCGCCACCTTCCACAAAGGCCAGCTTCGTGCCGTCTGCCGAGGAAGTGGCATACGCCCACTGCCTCGCACTGTCACGCGGCGTCCACGTCACACCGTAATCGGAGGAGGTGTAGAGGCGGGTAAAGTAGCCACCTGCCACCAGCTTGCTGCCATCTTCAGAACAAGCAATGCCACTCCAATTGCGCGTCCCTGCACCAGCCTGCAACGTCCACGTCACCCCGGAATCTGCGGAAGTGTAGATGCCACCATTCTCCACGGTGGCGGCAAGCCGAGTCCCATCCGCAGAGGAAGCAACGCTGGTCCAAGCGCGAGAACCCGAATTCTGCGCCGTCCATGTCGCTCCAGAATCCGTCGAGGTGTAAATTTGGCCGCCATTGGCCACCGCAGCCAGCTTGGTACCATCCGTCGAGGAGACCACCGACTGCCAGGCGCGGCTGCTGTCGCGAGCGACCCATACGGTCCCTGGAGCTAGCAACTCACCCGACCCCAGAGTAAAGCTTGGCGCATCATTCACCGGCGTCACGGTGAGGGTGAAGGTCTGCACCGGGGTGGAGCTCGCACCGCCGCTGTCCACCGCTGTCACAGAGACCGTCGCGGTTCCGTGGGCATCGTCCGCAGGTGTGAAAGTCAGCGTGCCACTGGCATCCATCGCAGGCTGCATGCTGAAGAGCGCATTGTTGTTGTTCGTCACCGTGAAGCTCAGCGTCTGCGCAGATTCATCCACAGGGCCGAACGAGAGATTGGTCGCCGCATTGAGGATGGACTGGGCTCCAGCGTCTTCCATCACCGAAACGGAGAACGGAACCAACACTTCTGCCGAGGTATAAATTCGGTTAAAAAACGCCACCGCCGCCAGCTTGCCACCATCCGCCGAAGAGGTGATGGAGCGCCAGTTCCGGTTGTTCTCCCGCGCCGTCCAGCTCACACCGCTGTCTGTCGAAGTGTAAATCTGCCCGCCCACGGCCACCGCCGCTAGCTTGCCACCATCGGCTGAGGAGGCGATGGAAAACCAAGAGCGATCGCTTTCTCGCGGCGTCCAGGTCACCCCACTGTCTGTGGACGTGTAAATTTGCCCGCTGTCCACCGCCGACACCAGCTTGTTACCATCCGCCGAGGAGCTGATGGCACTCCATAAGCGGCTGCTTTCACGCGCCGTCCAGGTCACACCGCTATCCGTGGAGGTATAAATCTGGCCACTATACACCACCGCCGCCAGCTTGCTGCCATCCGCCGAGGACGTGATCGAAATCCAAGAGCGATTGCTGTCTCGCGGCGTCCAGGTCACACCGCTGTCGGTGGAGGTGTAAATCCGTCCTTCTTGCTCCACCGCTGCCAGCTTGCTACCATCGGCTGAAGATGTGATGGAACTCCAATTGCGGCTGCTTTCTCGCGGCGTCCAGGTCACACCGCTGTCGGTGGAGGTGTAAATCTGGCCTGATTGCACCACCGCAGCCAGCTTGTTGCCATCCGCTGAGGACGTGATGGAAAACCAGTTGCGGTCGCTCTCCCGTGCCGTCCAGTTGATCCCGCTGTCAGTGGAGGTGTAAATCTGGCCGCTTTGCGCCACTGCCGCTAGCTTGCTGCCATCGGCTGAGGAGGTGATGGACCGCCAGGTGCGATTGGTTTCCCGTGCTGTCCATGAAGCTCCAGCGGGGGAACTCACAGTGGAAGCCAGCGCAAAGGTCGGTGCATCATTCACCGCCATCAGCGTCATCGTCACGGTCGTTGCTGGAGATGAAGAAGCAGCGCCGTCAGACGCCGTCACCGTGAAGGTCTTGGCTCCGTTCTCATTCGCCGCAGGCACGTAGGTTAAGTTCGCGAGATTCGCCGCCAGGATCACTTGGCTCGCCGTCACGTCCGAGCCGGACAGCTTCAACACGCCCGTCGCAGGCAGGCTAGCAATCGTGATGCTGGCCAGCGGGCTGCTTTCAAAATCACTGTAAGCATCTGTAAAGTCCGCTGCCGTGAAGGTCACCGTTGTATCCTCCGTGCCCCCCTTGCTGATGGATGCCAGCGTTGGAGGTGTATTGAGGTAAGTGTACAACGTGTTCGCCGCATTGGTGCCACCAGGAGTGGTGACCAGGACGCTAACCGCGCCTGCCGCACGGGCCGGGGTTGTCGCCGTGATCTGCGTGGCGCTATTCACCGTGAAGCTCGTCGCATTCGTGCCGCCAAAGGTCACCGCCGAGGCTCCTGTGAAGCCTGTGCCCGTGATCATCACACTTGTGCCGCCTGCCGTGCTGCCCGTCGCCGGGGCTACATTGGTTACCGTCGGGGCGGGGATCGGAGGAGTTGCTGGCGCGGCGGCCAGGGCCAGTGAATGTTGACTCTCGGCACTGCCCAATAACAGCTTGTTGAAGCGCTCTCCAGCCGCGAGCACGCTGCTATCGACCACCACCGGGACGGAGCTGTTCGTCAGGGTGTTGTCACCCAACTGACCCAAGTTGTTCCGGCCCCAGGAGGTCACCGTGCCATCCGAGCAAAGGGCAAATGCCTGGTAACCGCCGCCTTTGACGGCGACCACCGTCTTGCCACTGAGCACACCAGTTTGCGTGACTAGCACCGGCACGTTGCTGTTCGTCAGCGTATTGTTGCCGAGCTGACCGTACGTGTTGAAGCCCCACGCGGCCAGGGTCCCATCGGTGCACAGCACCACGCTGTGATAAGCGCCCGTCGCGAGGGCGGACACCGTCTTGCCGCTGAGCACACCCGTCCGGGTCACCGCCACAGGGACTGTAGTGCCCGTATTCAGGCCATGGCCGAGCCGACCGACAGCACCATTTCCCCAGGAAGCCAACGTGCCGTCCGAGCACAGCACCACATTGTGGACATAGCCTGCCGTGATCGCAGTCACTGTCTTGCCGCTGAGCACGCCCGTCTGCGTCACGGCCACTGGCACGAGGCTGTTTGTCGTCGAGTTGTTACCAAGCTGGCCATCCGTGTTCAAGCCCCAGGCCGCGAGTGTGCCGTCTGAGCACAGCACCAGGTTATGAGAGGCACCCGCCGCGATGGCGACCACCGTCTTGCCACTGAGCACACCCGTCATCGTCACCGCCACCGGCACCGTGCTCTGAGTCGTCGAGTTGTTGCCGAGTCGGCCTTCACCATTGCTGCCCCAGGCTGCCAGCGTGCCGTCCGAGCAGAGCGCCAGGCTGTGGGCGATTCCCACCGTCACGGCGATCACCGTCTTGCCACTGAGCACGCCCGTCTGCGTCACCGCCACTGGCACCGAGCTGTCCGTCGTCGAGTTGTTGCCGAGCTGGCCGTTGTTGTTTCGGCCCCAGGTCAGCACGGTCCCGTCTGAGCAGAGCACGATGCTGTGGGAATCTCCAGCCGCGCCCGCGATCACGGTCTTGCCATTGAGCACACCCGTCTGCGTCACCGCCACCGGCACCGGACTGTCCGCCGTCGAGCTGTTGCCCAACTTGCCAAAGCTGCCATTGCCCCAGGCCAGGACACGATTGTTCTTCCACACGAGCACCAGGTCATTGCCAGTGCCACCATAGTAGTTGGCCACGAATTCATAATCCTCCCCGCCAAAGCTCAGCGTCACCGTTTGACCCTGCGCGAGATTGTCAAAGACGCCGTTGATGAAAGCCAAGCCCGTGTTGTTCACCACTGTCAGTTGAGTGCCCGCCGTCGGTGCAAAGCCGAGGCTCAAATTCACGGTCTTGCCGCTGGCCGTGTAACCCACCGCAGTCACCGGCACATCCGTGGCGCTGCTGTAGGCAGCGGTCAGAATCGGATCAAAATAAGTGAATAGCGTGTTCGCCACATTCGTGCCGCTGGGTGTCGTCACCAGCACACTCACCGTGCCCGCACTGCGGGCCGGAGTCGTCGCCGTGATCTGAGTCGCGCTTTCCACCGTGAAGCTCGTCGCATTCGTGCCACCAAAGGTGACTGCTGAAGCATTTGTGAAATCCGTACCGGTGATCGTCACCACCGTGCCGCCCGCATTGCTGCCGTTTGCTGGGGAGACATTCGTGACAGTCGGCGCAGCCACCTCTGGGCCGAGGCCGGAGAAAATATAGGCCGCACCGGAATTGTCGGCCCCCTCATCGGGCGTGCTATTGATACTCGTGGCGCCGCCGTCCTCCAAATTCGCCCCGACGACCACCGTGTCACCGCTCACTGCCACCGACCAGCCGAAGTAGTCATTTTCCGTAACCTGGCTGGCCTTCAGGTAGGCCTGCTGGGTCCAGTCACCGCTGTTGCGCACAAACACATACGCCGCCCCAGCATTGTAGGAGAACTCATCCGGCGTGCTGTTGATGCCCGTGGTGCTGCTGGCCTCACCCGTCGCCCCGACGACCACCGTGTCCCCACTCGTTGCCACCGACCAGCCGAAGTTGTCAGATTCCGAGACCTGGCTGGCCTTCAGATAGGCCTGCTGGCTCCAGTCACCGCCGCTACGCACAAACACATACGCCGCCCCGGCATAGTAAATCATCTCATCTGGCGTGCTGTTGATGCCCGTGGTGCTGCTGGCCTCACCCGGTGCCCCGACGACCACCGTATCACCGCTTACTGCCACCGACCAGCCAAACTGGTCACTCGCCGAGACCTCGCTAGCCTTCAGGTAGGCCTGCTGGCTCCAGATGCCGCTGCTCTGCACAAACACGTAGGCTGCACCGGAATTGGGGCTCCCCTCATCCGGCGTGCTGTTGATCCCAGTCGTGCTGCTAGCCTCATTCAACGCCCCGACGACCACCGTATCCTCACTCACGCCCACCGACCAGCCAAACTGGTCACCCGTCGAGACCTCGCTAGCCTTCAGGTAGGCCTGCTGGCTCCAGGCACCGCTGCTGCGCACAAACACGTAGGCCGCCCCGGCACCGCTGGCATTCTCATCCGGCGTGCTGTTGATCCCCGTCGTGCTGCTGGCCTCACCCGACGCTCCGACGACCACCGTGTCTCCACTTATTGCCACCGAGATACCGAATTCATCGAATTCCGAGACCTGGCTAGCCTTCAGGTAGGCCTGCTGGCTCCAGGTTCCGCTGCTGCGCACAAACACATAGGCAGCTCCGGCAGCGTTGGCCAGCTCATCCGGTGTGCTGTTGATGCCCGTGCTGCTGCTGTCATCACCCCTCACCCCGATGACCACCGTGTTCCCGCTCACCGCCACCGAAAAGCCGAAGAAGTCATTTGGCGAGACCTCGCTAGCCTTCAGGTAGGCCTGCTGGGTCCACACCCCACTGCTGCGCACAAACACGTACGCTGCCCCAGAATCGAAGGACCCCTCATTGGGCGTGCTGTTGATCCCCGTCGTGCTGCTGTCCTCAAAATGCGCACCGACGACCACCGTGTCTCCACTCACTGCCACCGAGTTGCCGAACAGGTCAGTCGTCCCAGCGTGACCGAGCGGCCCTGTCGGCTTCACATACGCCTGCTGGGTCCAGGTGCCGCCGCTGCGCACAAAAACATACGCCGCCCCGGCAGAGCCGGCCAACTCATTGGCCGTGCCGTTGATGGCTGTGGTGTCGCCATCCTCTAAATACGCTCCGACGACCACCGTGTCTCCACTCACTGCCACCGAGTAGCCGAAGAAGTCCAACCCCGAGACTTGGCTGGCCTTGAGGTAGGCCTGCTGGGTCCATACCCCGCTGCTGCGCACAAAAACATACGCTGCTCCGGCAGAGTCGGCGAACTCATTGGCCGTGCTATTGATACCCGGGGAGCTGCTGTCTTCCCGATACGACCCGACGACCACCGTGTCCCCGCTCACCGCCACCGACCTGCCGAACAGGTCATTCCCCGTGACTTGGCTGGCTTTCAGGTAAGCCTGCTGACTCCAGGTTCCGCTGCTGCGCACAAACACGTAGGCTGCCCCGGCATCAGCGGCAGCCTCATTCGGCGTGCTATTGATGCCCGTGCTGCTGTCCTCATAAATGGACCCGACGACCACCGTGTCCCCACTCACCGCCACCGAGTAGCCGAACCAGTCAAACCCCGAGACCTGGCTGGCCTTCAGGTAGGCCTGCTGGCTCCACGTGCTGCCGCTGCGCACAAACACATAGGCCGCCCCGGCAGCGTTGACGAGCTCATTGGGCGTGCTGTTGACGCCCGTTGTGCTGCTGTCTTCAAAAATAGACCCGACGACCACCGTATCCCCGTCCACCGCCACCGAAAAGCCGAAGTTGTCACCCACCGTGATCTGGCTGGCCTTCAGGTAGGCCTGCTGACTCCAGGTTCCGCTGCTGCGCACAAACACGTAGGCCGCTCCAGCAGCGTTGGCACCCTCATTCGGCGTGCTGTTGATGCCCGTCGTGCTGCTGTCCTCTAAATTCGCCCCGACCACCACCGTGTCCCCGCTCACTGCCACCGAGTGGCCGAAGTTATCTTGCATAGTGACCTCGCTGGCCTTCAGGTAGGCTTGCTGGCTCCAGGTGCCACTGCTGCGCACAAACACATACGCCGCCCCAGAGTTGTAGACACCCTCGTTGGGCGTGCTGTTGATGCCCGTGCTGCCGCTGTCCTCCTCATTCGCCCCGACCACTACCGTGTCCCCGCTCACTGCCACCGAAAAGCCGAAGTTGTCACCCGCCGTGATCTGGCTGGCCTTCAGGTAGGCCTGCTGGCTCCACGTCCCAGCGCTGCGAACAAACACGTAGGCCGCCCCGGCATTGGGGCTCCCCTCATCCGGTGTGCTGTTGATGCCCGTGCTGCTGCTGTTCTCATATATTGCCCCAACCACCACTGTATCACCGCTCACCGCCACCGAGTAGCCGAACTGGTCGCCCACCCCAGCATAGCCGAGCGACTCTGCCAAGGGCTTCAAATACGCCTGCTGGGCGATCGGGTCGATGGTGATGGGGTAGCGCGCTGCGCTCTCGTCCACTCTCAGGATGATACCCCCCTCAGGCCCGGCCACGAAACGGGAAGGCAGCACCTGCCCATCCGCATCCCACACCTTCAGTCCAGCATAGGTCACCACCGGTGCGCCCACTCCGTCACGGAAATAAATCGTCTGCGCATCTGCCGCCACACTGGCCTTCAGCGTGCCGCGTGTGCCCAGCACCACCTCCAGCGCCGCATCCGCCGCCGCCCCCGCAGGACGACGAGCCACCGTGAAACCATGCTCCAGCCCGCGCTGGTCATTGACGAACCACTCCTGCACATCCGCATCCCACTGGTAGCTCAGGCGCTGCCCCTCGGCCTTCACCACAGGCTTCCCCTGCACCGCACGCTGCTGCTGGCCGAAGCCGTAACTGCGCAGCTCCAGCCCCCACTGCCACTCCGCCGCCTTTGGCTTGGCCAAAAAGCCACGCCCATCAAACTGCGTGGTCCACTGCTGCCCGGCATTGCGCGCCTGCCAGCCATCCTTTGTGGGCAGAAAGCTGTGCTCCCAGGCCTTGTGTGCCGCGCGGATGCTCTGCCAGTCTGACTTCGCCAGTCCCTCAGGCACCTGATCTGGCGAGCTGAGCTGCTGGGATTTTCCCGCTACGCCGCCCCGATCTTCCGACGTTACAGGTGACTCAGCCTGGAGCTGCGGGAAACTGAAGATCAGAGCGGCAAACAGACCACGCAGGGCATGAGGGGCAGACAAGTGATTCGTCATAGAAAAAGTAGCAGAAAACACAAGAAATGCGGAGAAGAATGACCCGTAACTGTCCGACCCGGCCTCAGATCGAAAAAGTAATGTAAGGCAAAGGGAAAACAGCAGACCACAAGCCTTACACCAACACTGACTAGTGAGATCTTTACTCGCCACCTAGATTTTTAAAAAAACCAATTTAACGATCTCAATTTCAAGAGGTTTCTTTTCTCTAAGATCTAGGATTTCAAAATAAATAAATCATTTTAACTATATTATTAACCTAGATAGAATGACTTTTAATCAACAAAAAATTATTAATTTAATCTTATGAACTAGTATTAATTTTTGGTAATTTTTAACTTAAATTATGAAGCACAATCTCCAATGGCTTCATCTTTTATCAGAGACCTTTCAAGGACTAAGGCACGAACACCTGACTGGGTTAAGCAAGCCCCGAGGTGGAATGGAATCTACGCAGAAGAGTTTCCCAAACTCTTTTTGAAGTCTCGTGAGATTCAGCCTCGTCGCACTCAGCACACCCAAATAAATCAGCCTCCGCACAGCGGAACTCAGGTAAAGAATTCCCGTATCCGAGCCACCGCCTGGACATCCATGTGCCCGCCCTCAAGACACGCAAGTGACTGGGCATGGACATCCACGCTGGACTGTAAACCAGTTTATTTGGCGACCTAAATTTGTGGATTCGCGCTGGGCAGACTAGCCTGTGGTGCGCAGGCCGGAAGCCAGGGCATTCACGGAGATGAGGAGATCTGGCAGCATGGCCTCGGCACCTTCATTTTCGCCAGCGGCGAGGCAGGCCCGCCATTCACGCAGGAGATTCACCTGCTGGTGATGCAGCACACGCAGGGGTTCTTCGCGGATGTCCAACGTGTAGGCGAGGCGCGGGCGGCGATTGGCAAAGGTGCCCTGGAAAATGTCCTCCAGCAGTTCACGGGTGCGTGAGTACTCGGCCAAGATGGTGCCCATGAAGGCTTCACGTACCATCGCATCCGGGACCAGTCCTGCATACAGTTGCATGAGGTCCGGGTTGGCACTGACCAGGGAGCTTTCGATGTTCGTCAGCACGTAACGCAGGAAGGCGGAACCTCGAAGCTGCGTGCGCAGTTCTTCAAAGGCGGCGCTGTCTTCGTTGCGCAACTTTTCTAGGGCGGAGCCTGCCCCAAACCAGCCGGGAAGGTAAAAGCGGGACTGAGTCCAGGAAAAGACCCAGGGGATGGCGCGAAGGTCATCCAGCGTGGCCTGGCCCGTACGGCGGCTGGGGCGGGAGCCGATGCGAGCGTGCTCCAGGGCATCAATAGGCGTAGCGGCGCGGTAGAAGCGCATGAAATCCGGCGCGTGCAGGAGACCGCGATAGGCATCGCGGCTCCAGTCGGCCAGGCGATCCATGGTGGAATGAATGGCGAGCGGGGCGGTGGTGGCATGGCGATGCCGGGCCGTGGCAGCAGCGGCGGAGGCCATAAGAAGCTCCGTATTATAAACGGCGGAGCCTAAGTGAGCATACTTCTGGGCAATGGTTTCCCCCTGCTCCGTCATGCGCAGCCAGCCGCCAAGGGAACCCTGAGGCAGGGCCTCCATGAACCAATGGGTGGGGCCAGCGCCCCGTCCGACGGTGCCGCCGCGCCCGTGGAAAAAGACGGCCTTCACACCGTGAGCCTGGCAGGTGCTGGCCAGGGCGATCTGGGCCCGGTGCAGCGCCCATTGGCTGGCCAAAATCCCGCAATCTTTATTCGAATCGGAGTAGCCCACCATCATCTGAAGGGTGGGTTTCCCCTTCCCTAGGCTACGCTGGGTGACGGGATGGGAAAGGAAGGCCTCAACAATGCCAGGGCCAGCTTCCAGGTCATCCATCGTCTCAAAAAGCGGCGTGACTGGCAGCGGGCAGCGCAGACCTTCCGCCGTCCATTCGGTGAGGCCAGCTTCGCGGGCGAGGATGTACACCGTCAGCAGGTCCTCCACATTTTTGGTCATGGAGACAATGAGGGCGCCCAGTCCGGCAGCTCCATGTTTTGCCAAATGCGTGGCGACGACGCGGTAGCAGGCCAGCACGGTATCGGCCTCCGGCCCGGCGGACATGCCGGGAGCCAGGAAGGGGCGCGGGGAAAGGAGTTCCTTTTCCAACAGAGCCCGTTTTTCCTGCAAAGACCATTCGCTGAGAGGGCGCTCATCCAGCAGCCCTGCGGTGCGCAGAAGCTGATCCAGCGCCTTTTCATGAAAGCTAGAGTTTTGCCGAATGTCGAGAATGGCCGAGTGGAAACCAAAGGCCAGCAACTGCCGACGCAGGGGCACGATGAACTCCTGCACCAGGGTACTGGCGCCCACGGCGGTCAGAGACTCCGCATAGGCGGCCAGATCAGCATCCAGTTGGGTGGCCTCTGTGTAGGCGGCGGGGGAGTCGGGCTTGTCCGTGGCCAGGACGACCTTGGCGCGCATCAGGTAGATAGCGGCGCGCCAGGGCTCTTCCTTGTTGCGTTCCAGGATGTAGGCCAGGTCCACCGCTGGCTCGGCCTGCAGGCTGGTGGTGAGCTGGGCAATGAGGTTTTCCAACACCTCGGGCGTTTTCTGAAACAGCGAGCTGAGGGGCGACTGGAAAGCCAAGGCCTCCAAGGACCGGCGTTGGATGCGCAGGGCATTCGCCCGCAGGGCCGTGAGAGAACGGGCGGTGACTTCGGCTGTCACAAAAGGGTGTCCATCCCGGTCCCCGCCGATCCAGGTGCCAAAGCGCAGCAGGGGCGGGAGTGAATCCACCGCCGCAGGCTCATACCCAGCAGCCACCCAAGCCTCGCGCAGGTGGATATGGGCGCGGGAAAGCGCTTCGGGGAAGACTTCGCGCAGGTAGTGCAGCGCATTTTGCAGCTCGGCATCAATGGTGGGGCGGGTGACGTGGATCTCCCCCGTGCGCCAGAGGTTTTCCAGCCGTGTTTCCAGGTGACTCTGTAGCCGCACCTGCTCACGCGGGGTGTAGGAGGGGTTCTCATGACGATTCATGAGACTGTAGATTTCCAGGTGCAGCTCGCGCACGGTTTCGCGCTTCGCCTCCGTCGGGTGGGCGGTCAAAACGGGCTCCACCAGCACCTCACGCAGCACTTCCAGCAGCTCGTCCTGGCTGAGGCCCAGGGACTGCATTTCCCGCAGATTGTCAGGCCACAGGCCTTTTTCCGCCAGGGGGCCTTTCTCCTTTTCCCGCAGGCGGCGCACCTGGGCGGCGGCACGCTCTTCCACGATGTTCAGCATCTGGAAAGCGATCGAATACGCCTGGCCCAGTGCGCGATCTGGCGCATCGCCGATGCCTTCGCACTTGCCTGCCCAGGGCAGCTTTTCTGCCAGTGCAGGCTCGCCCAGACGGCGCAGCACGTTGGCAAAAGCATCCATCAGAAACTTCAGTTCATCTTCGAGAAGGCGGAAGCCATGCTCCCGCAGCGGGTTGGTCGGTGTCATTCACGGCCACATTTAGCAGGAAGGATGCCGGGTGCCAGTGATCTCATTGGGGGACTTTTATGTTTGGCGGAAAACCGTCCCCTGCCCTACTCGCCCCTTGCTCCCGCCTGAGTGCGCTACATATCTACCGCCCTCATGTCCCGCCAACCGTTCTACGATGTTCTCTCCCTCGGTGAAGTTCTTTTGCGCCTGGATCCCGGTGAGGGGAGGGTACGCACCTCCCGCCAGTTCACGACCTGGGAAGGCGGCGGCGAGTACAATGTGGCCCGCGGGGCGCGGCGCTGCTTTGGCTTGCGCACGGGTATCCTGACGGCCTTCGCCGACAATGAGATCGGTCGCCTGATTGAGGATCTCATCCTCCAGGGCGGGGTGGATACGAACCTCATCAAATGGGTGCCCTATGACGGCATGGGCAAGCGCGTGCGCAACCCCATCAATTTCACCGAGCGCGGCTTTGGCGTGCGCGGGGCCAAGGGCAGTGTGGACCGTGGCCACAGCGCGGCCTCCCAGCTCAAGCCGGGCGACTTTGACTTTGACCACCTCTTTGGCACCCTGGGCTGCCGCTGGCTGCACACGGGCGGCATTTTCGCCGGGCTTTCCGAGTCCACGGCCGAGCTGACCATCCAGGCCTGCGAGGCAGCCAAACGCCACGGCGTGACCGTGAGCTATGACCTGAACTACCGCCCGTCCCTCTGGCAGGAGCGTGGCGGCTTCCCGGCGGCGCAGGCGCTGAACCGCCAACTAGCCCCTTACATTGATGTGATGTTCGGCGTGCTGAGTGATGAACCGCCAGTCGCCAGCGCAGTGCCTACCGACCCGAACGACATCTTCGCCGGGGAAGAGGCCAAGCTGCGCCCCGCCATCCTGAAACTGGTGGCCGAGTATCCAAATCTCAAAACCGTGGCCGCCACCCTACGCCGCGTGCACACCGCCAGCATCAATGACTGGGGTTCTCTCTGCTACCACGAAGGCAACTTTTACCGCAGCCGCAACTACCCCCGCTTCGACATCTTGGACCGCATCGGTGCCGGGGACAGTTTTGTCGCAGGTCTCGTCGCGGGGATGCTATTAGAAAACGATGCGCAGAAGGCCACCGACTACGGTGCCGCCCACGGTGCGCTGGCCATGACCACCCCTGGAGACACCAGCATGGCCACCCTCATTGAAGTGCAGAAGCTGGCCGAAGGTGGCGATGCGAAGGTGCAACGATAAGCGACATACTCCCACAAGCTGATTCCAAGGGGCGCGGTGCCATCACCGCGCCCCTTTTTGTGGATCAGGGTTCCCGATACCCTGGCACGGCCACCGGGGAGACGAGGAAGAAGGCGCGGGTCGGCTCCAGAAGGGTCTGGGTGCTGGCATCGCTGCCGTCTGCCTCATCCAGCCAAAGGGAGGCCGGATTGTGCAAGTAGAGGTGGCGGTAGGTGGATTCGCCAGGGGCGACATCGCCCTTCCACAGGCGCAGGCGGGTGGCCTCATCGGGAGTTGTCGAGGCCGTGAAGCCCGCCTCAGTCCGCAAGCCAAGGGTCTGCACGGTGTGAGCCACAGGGAAACCACTGCCGATGAACTGGGCCCCGGCCTGCAATGGCTGGGCAAACAGGGTGCTGCGGACCGCCCCGGTGAAGGTGAGGGAAACAGTGCCCGTGCGAGCATGGACCAGCAGC
Source organism: Prosthecobacter algae (assembly GCF_039542385.1). Taxonomy (NCBI): domain Bacteria; kingdom Pseudomonadati; phylum Verrucomicrobiota; class Verrucomicrobiia; order Verrucomicrobiales; family Verrucomicrobiaceae; genus Prosthecobacter; species Prosthecobacter algae. The sequence goes on from NZ_BAABIA010000012.1 coordinate 14,911, forward strand.
CCTTCGCCAGGGGCCACGAGGCGGTCTCCTGCGCTATCCCCCGTCCATCCGTCGACGGAGAGCCAGCTCGTGCGGAAGCTGCCCGAGGCTGCGTCAAAGAACAGCAGGCGATCTGCATTCGCCGCCTCAGTCCCCGTGGCAAACGCATCCGCTGGGAACAGGCCATTCACCGTCCAATGCGGACGCACCGCAAGGCGTGTGCTGGCAAGGTCTGGAGTGGCAGTCTCAAAGGCCAAAGCCTCATCGGTCGTCGCGGCTTCATCCAGTTCATAACGCTGGCCTTCATGCGCACCGACGAGGACTTCCACGTAATAGGACTGACCGGCAACGAGCTTCGACTTCACTCCGGTGGCGCGGATGCCGTTGAACACATCCGTCCGCAAAAGTGGCATGGAGAAGCTCTGCTGGCCGCTGATGTCACGGCGCACCCAGGCCTGGATTCCGGAGACCACCGTGGCTTCGGCGCGGCCGTTGAGATCTGCATCCAGGTTCACCTTCAGGCGCAGGAAGCCCATTTCGCCGAGGGAGGCGACATCGGTATAACGAAGCGTTTCGCTGCCATTGTTATTCTGAGTGATGACAGGCACCACCGTGACTGGCGACCATTCGCCCAACCGCAGGTCGCTGCTGGTTTCCAGCAGATGCCGCACATCTGCACGGCCACCGCTGGGGCGGATGACCACGGCATCTACACGGCCCGTGGCGGCATCCGTTTGCAGGAAGAAACGCTGGGTTTGCAGGCCGGATGTCGCATCGGTACCCAGGGCATATTCCAGCAGATTGGCAGCGCCGTCAGCATCCAGATCAGCCGTCGGTTCACCCAGTGTCCGGGCCAGACTTTGCCAGGTGCTGGAGGCAGAGGCTGGGACAGGAGCCGGTGCAGCCGACTGCGGCGGTGGAGCCAGACCGAGGCCGAGAAGGCCCCCGGTGATCCTGAAACCAAAGTCCACCGTCAGGTCATAATCCGCGTCCGAATCATCATCCGATGTGCCTTCAAACCCGCCTTCAGCACTGCCAGTAGGGGCAGTCCCAGATTGCAGCGTGATGGCGCGGCTGGAGATGCCCAGCGTGGTGAGATTCAGCACGTCGATGCCGTCTTCGCCCGTATTGTCATCACCGCTGGCGGTCTGGTAACCGGGCAGAGACGAGGCCTTGAACAACGGTCCCTCCGTGATGACCCCTAGGAGGCCCGCCTGGAAATTAGCAGCCGGGATGTGGACCACATAACTGTCAGCAGCAAGATCGCTGAAGAGATAGCGGCCAGCACTGTCGGTGGTGGTGGTTTTCAGCGGTCCGAGAAGGGCCAGAAGATCCGCACTGCGATAAAGATACACCGTCACGCCGGCCACACCTTCGCCTGCGTTGTAGCGGCCGTTACCATTGGCATCCATAAAGACCATGTTGCCGATGCCCAGGCCAGGAAGCCCGGTGTCTGGAGCAGCAATCACCGGCACAAAACCGAAGTCCACCGTCAGATTGCTGTCAGAATCCCAGTCATCGTCCGTGCTGCCATCAAAGCCGCTTTCAGCCGCACCCACGGGAGCCGTGCCAGCCTGCAGGACGATGACTTCACTGGAGATGCCCGTCACCAGCGGCAACAGGGAGTCCACCCCGTCCTCGCCCTGGTCATCATCCCCTGCCCCGGCCTGGTGGGAGGCGATGGAGAGATGGTTGTAAAGAGCGCCCTCAGCGATCAAACCGGCCACGCCGATGCCAAAGTTCTGGGCCGGGATATGGACGAAGTAACTGCCCGCCTGCAACCCGCTGAAGAGGTAGCGCCCGGCGGCATCCGTGGTGACTGTTTTCAGCGGCGCGATGACGCCCACGAGGTCAGTGCTGCGATAGAGCTGCACCGTGACTCCAGGGGTGCCTTCCCCAGCATCGTAGCGGCCGTTGCGGTTGGTGTCCTTGAAGACGACATTGCCGATGGCCAGGTTTTCTGGAACCGGGGTCATATCCACAAAACCAAAGTCCACGGTCAGGTTGCCATCGGCATCCCGTGCGTCATCCGCCGTGCCTTCGAAGCCAGCTTCAGCGGCCCCGGTAGGCGAGAGCCCCGGCTGCAGGCTGATGATGCCGCTGGAGATACCCGTGATGGCGGGAGCAGGCGCATCCACGCCATCTTCGCCCAGATTATCATCCAGCATTCCGTCCTGATGCCCGCTGACAGAAAGATGGTTATACAGCGGACCTGCCGAGATGGCGGCCAGGATCGGCGCACGGAAGTTATCCGCCGGGATATGCACATAATAGCTGCCGGAGTAGAGTCCACCGAAGAGGTAACGCCCTTCGTTATCCGTGGTCGTGGTCTTCACAGGCACGGCCACTCCCAGCACGTCCGTGCTGCGATAGAGATGCACCGTCACGCCTGCCGCACCTTCACCCGCATCGTAGCGGCCATTGGTGTTCAGGTCCTTGAAGACGAGGTTGCCCAGGCTGAGATCTTCAACGGCGACAAACGGCACAAAGCCAAAGTCCACTGTGAGGTTCGTATCGGCATCTCTGGCATCGTCTGAGGATGCATCAAAACCGCCTTCAGCCGCGCCAGCCGGGGCCGTACCCACCTGCAGATTGATTCCCAGGCTCGAGATACCCGTCACCAGCGGAGTCGCGGAATCCACACCGTCTTCTCCCTGGTTATCGTCCCCCACCGAGGTCTGATGGCCGGCGACTGAAATGCAACTGAAGAGAGGCCCTGCCGTGACAAACCCATCCACCCCTGGGCGGAAGTTTTCTGCCGCGATGTGCACCACATAGATGCCAGCGGCCAGCCCGGTAAAGGCATACCGGCCTTCACTGTCCGTCACCACCGTCTTTAGGGCGGCGGAGATGCCAGGCACATCCGTGTTCCGGTAAAGCTGCACCGCCACACCGGCGATGCCTTCACCCGCATCATAGTGGCCATTGGTGTTGGCGTCCCTGAAGACCACGTTGCCGAGGCCTAGATCATCCGGCAGTGGTTCAACCGCCACGGCGACAAAGCCGAAGTCCACCGTCAGATTGCTGTCTGCATCGTAGGCATCGTCAGAGCCTCCATCGAAGCCACCTTCCACCGTCCCGACAGGTGCCGCACCCGCCTGCAGGCTGATGAGCGTGCTGGACACACCTGTGACTTCCGGCAGCAGGGCATCCACCCCGTCTTCACCCAGATGGTCATCCAAAATTTGAGTCTGGTAACCGGTGACGGAACGATGACGGTGCAATGGCCCCTCCACTGTCAGGCCCAGGACACCCGGGGCAAAGTTCAGCGCCGGGATGTGCACGATGTAGTTGCCCGCCGTGAGCTGGCTGAAGAGGTAGCGCCCGTTGCTGGTCGTGGTGGTGATGGCCACAGGCAGGGACACCGCAGGAATGTCCGTGCTGCGATAAAGCTGCACGATCACACCAGACACGCCTTCACCGGAGTCATAACGACCGTTGCCATTGGCATCCTTGAACACCAAATTACCGATTTGCAGCCCCTCGGGATCCGTGCCGGAACCATTGTCGGGTTCCACAAAACCGAAGTCCACTGTCAGGTCGAAGTCACCGTCGAACTCATTGTCCGAGCTGCCGTCAAAACCGTTCTCGGCACTGCCAACGGGGCTTTGGCCCGGCTGCAAAATCACGACCTGGCTGCTGATGCCAGAGATGGCCGGAGCCAGCGCATCCACGCCATTTTCACCGACGAGATCATCCCCTTCGGTTTCACCCGTCACGGACACCCGATTGAAGAGAGGCCCCGGTTGCAGGCCCGGCAGCGCATTGCCACCGAGGGAGGTCAGGTTCGGCTTAAAGTTATCCGCCGCCACATGCACGATGTAGCCACCAGGTGGCAAGCTGCTGAAGAGATAGCGGCCCGCTGCATCCGTGAAGGTGCTGGCGTAGGGCGTGGAAAGCCCCGGCACATCCGTGCTGCGATAGAGCAGCATCCACACCCCGCCCACGCCTTCGTTCGCGTCATAGCGACCGTTGGCATTGGCGTCGTTGAAGACCACGTTGCCCACGCCCAGATTCGCCGGAGCTGGCACATTCAGGAAGCCAAGGTCAATGGTCAGGTCGGCATCGGCATCATAGCCCACATCCTGATTGCCTTTGAAACCGGTCTCCATCTCGTCGGTCGGCTCCGTGCCAAAGTCGAGATCGAAGAGCGTGGAGCTGATCCCGGTGGAGGTAGGCTGTGGTTGATCCAGCGTATCCTCATTGCCCGAGTCATCCGTGCCATCATCGCTGCCAAAACCAGGCACGGCCGAGGCACCGGAGAGAGGCTTGCCCTCACCAAACTGGGAGGCCGGGATATGGACAAAGTAAGAGCCTGCCCCGGGTGCCTTCAGTTCATAGCCGCCATCGATTCCCGTGTAGGTCTCGGCTAGCGGTGTGGAGGTCTGCGGGATATCGCCAATGGCAAAGAGCTGCACCAGCACGCCAGGGATGCCAAAGTCGGTCGTGGTGGAGAATCGGCCATCACCGTTCACATCGGCAAACACCAGGTTGCCCACCCGCAGCGGTTTCGGCGCAAAGCCAAGGTCCACCGTCAGGTCGGAATCCTGATCGTACAAGTCATCTTCAAAGGCTCCGTATCCCGTTTCTCCGTTGGCCGCCGTCGGGCCTTCGCCTATCTGCACACTGAAGGCAGCCGTGCGGGCACCCACCACGGTGACGTTTCCGAATTCGTAGATGTCCTGGCCGACGTTGTCGTCCACGAAGGTGCCAGCACCATTCGGTGTGGCGACGGAGGGCACGAGATTTTCCAACTGCCCACCCGAACTGAACTGGGACGCATCCACCCGCAGATGATAGGTGCCTGGGGCAATCCTGAAGCTGTACGAGCCGAGCCTGGAGGAGAACACGCTGGCAAGGGGAGAGGCCGCACCCGCTTCATTCGACCAAAGCTCAACGCTCACTCCGCCCAGCCCCGACTCGGTATCTGGGTCAAAGATGCCGTCACCGTTGGCATCGCTAAAGACGAGGTTGCCGATCTCGACGCTGGGCACAAAACCGAAGTCGCGAGTGAGGTCCACACTGGCATCGGTGAGGTCATCGGAGCCGCCATCCTGGCCGCTTTCGGCGGCCCCAACAGGGGAAGCGGAAGGACTGAGGCTAAACACTGCTGTGCTGATGCCATTGGTGTCTGGCCGCCCATCGTCCAGACCATCTTCACCCAGATTGTCGTCACCGGTGGAGCTGCCATAAACGCTGGCTTGCAGATGCAGCGGCCCTTCCTCCAAGAACATATAGTAAGGCACATGCAGGTAGTAATTGCCCGGCATCACATCCGTGAAGAGGTAACGGCCATTGGCATCCGTGGTGAGGGTGGCCACAGGCTCGTCAAAGATGGGCGAAGCATTCTCTTCATACAGTTGCACCTCCACGCCGGACAGCCCCTCGGCCTCATCGGCAGTGCCGTTGTTGTTGGAGTCCAGGAACACCAGGTTGCCCACAGAAGCGAGCTTGGAAAAACCAAAGTCCACCGTTAGGTCCATGTTGGCATCCTTGGCATCATCCATGAAGGCATCCCGGCCGAATTCGCCCAGGAAGTTTTCAGGCTCATTGCCTGGCTGCAGCTCGATCACGGTGGAGGTGATGCCCAGGGTGACAGGATCCGTATCGCTGCCGTTTTCATCCGAGTCATCGTCAATGCCGGAATCCAGTCCCTGGCCTGGGAGGGATGTCCAGCCGTAGAGCGGTTTACCCTCGGCAAACTCAGAGGCCGGGATGTGCAGCAGGTAGGCACCGGCGGCCAGATTGCCAAAGAAGTAGATGCCTTCATTGGTCGTGACGGCTGTGGCCAGCGGGCTGGCGGTCTGCGGATCTGCCGTGGAGGCAAATAGCTGTACCCGAACTCCGTTGACGCCTTCGCCACTGTCATACACCCCGTTCGCATTGGCATCCTGGAAGACGAGGTTGCCTACGCCGACAGCATTCGGATTGGTCACGGCAAAACCAAAGTCCACCGTCAGGTCAAAGTTGTTGTCATCAAAGTCATCGTCCTGCGCATAAAGGCCGGTTTCCGTCGTGCCATTGGTCGGGCAGGCATCCACCGCTAGAGAAATGAGGCGGGTGCTCACGCCGTTGAGTGCCGGGGTGGCCTCATCCACGCCGTCTTCACCGCTGCTGTCATCGGCACTGCCCGTCTGGCTGCCCTGAACCGAAAGGGTGTTGTAAAGCGGGCGGCCAGCCGCGAATTCCGAAGCCGGAATGTGGACGATGTAGGTCCCGGAACTGAGGAAATCAAAGAAGTAACGACCGCCCTCTTCCGTGGTCGTCTGCGCCAGCGGAGTCGTCGTCCCAGGAGTCTGCGTGGAGCGATAGATCTCCACCCGCACGCCGTTCACACCTTCACCCGCATCGGCCACTCCGTTGGCATTGTTGTCGAGGAAAACCAGGTTGCCCACGCCCACCGGCGTCTGGAAACCAAAGTCCACGGTCAGGTCTACTGCCGAGTCATTGTCATTGTCACTCGTTCCATCCAGGCCGGTTTCACCGCTGGAGTCCGTCGGGGCCGCGCCAGGGAACAGACGGATCTCGGCCGTGCTCACGCCGTTGACTGCGGGGGTGCCTTCATTCACCCCATCTTCACCCACGTTGTCATCCCCTGCGAGGCCTTCATTGATGCTCACCTGCTGATACAGCGGCCCGGTCTGCGCGAACATGGCGGCTGGCACGTGGACGATGTAATTGCCCGGACGGATGAAATCAAAGAGGTAACGACCGCCATTGGCAGACACCCGCGTGGCCAGCGGTGCATCGGTGCCAGGAATCTGGCCCGAGTTATAAAGCTGCAAGGTGATGCCATTGAGCCCCTCGCCCGGATCATAGCGGCCATTGGAGTTGCCATCGGCAAATACCAGGTTCCCCAGCGCCACAGGGCGGAAGAGGCCGATGTCCACGGTCAAGTCCGTATTGGCATCGTCTGCGTCATCGTCCGTAGCATCAAAGCCGGTTTCCGAGTTGGCATTGAGCGGCGCACTGTCGCGGGTCAAAATGATGCGGCCCGAGCTGATGCCCTCCACCGTCGGTTGAAGATTGTCCACTGAGTCTTCCCCCTGGTCATCGTCCCCGGCCTGCACGCCTTCCAGGCTGAAGAGACCACGCAGCACACCGGTGGACTGGAACTGCTGTGCCGGAAGATGGACAAAGTACTGGGCCTGCCACAGGCCGGTGAAGAGATACTTGCCCCCGTTTGCCGTCAGCGTGGTGGCCAGCGGCTGGTCAACACCGGGAGTCTGGCCCCAGTAGTAAAGCTGGACCACGGCATTGTCTATGCCCTCGCCCAGGTCAAAGCGGCGGCTGCCATTGAGGTCATTAAAGACGAGGTTGCCGATGCCCATCACACCGGGCTCCACAAAGCCAAAATCCACCGTCATGTCGCCGTTGGCATCCACCGTGTAGTCATCCACCTCACCGCCAGAGCCGATCTCCGCGCCCGTCTGTGCATTGCCCAGAGGCTCCGTGCCAGGGGTCAGCGTGATGATGGGGCTGACCACTTCCGTGAAGTTGCCGCCCGGCTGCTGCCCGTTGTCATCGTTGTCCGTCTGGTCGTCGTTGATCGAGGTGATCGGGCTGCTGAAGCCGGAGCCTGCCAGCGGCAGTCCCTGGCCGAAGTTCAGCGCCGGAATTTTGAGCTGATAACGCCCCGGAGTCTGGCCGGAGAAGTAATAGACGCCACGCTCGTCGGTGAAGGTCCAGCCCATGCGGAACTCCGCACCATTTGCCGTCTCGCCATCCAGGTCGCGCCACAGCTCCACACGCACACCTGGGATGCCACGCTCGCCGGCATCGCGGCGGCCATTGGCATTGAGGTCGTTCCAAACCAGGCTGCCCACGGAAACCGAATCTGGCAACTGCACAAAAGGACGACCAAAGGCGAGGTCACGCGGGCCGGACCAAATCTCATTGTTAGGCCCGGGGGGTGAAGGAATAGGCGCTTCGAAAATATGGACGGTGCCGTTAGGCGCACCAGCAGGATCAATCTCCACCACAGCCCCAGTGGCAAAGGTGCCGCCGAGCACGGGCTTGGCCCAATTGTAACCTGCCACATAGAGCTTGCCCGTTCCGGGGTTCATCTCGATGTCGCGGGCTTCCACAGATCCCACGCCTGCGGAGCTCATGGACGCCACCAGTTGAGGCTCGCCTGGAGCGCCGGGCTGGGTGAGGTCCACCTTGAAGATTTCATCGTCCAAACGATTCGCGCCGTAGAGGGTGCTGCCGTGGATATCGATACCCGAGATGATGGAAACTGGTTCGCCACCAGGCACCATGTTGACCAACTGGGTGTCCGTCACGATCACATTCAAGAGGCTGCCAGTGGTGGTGCTGTAACGGCGCACTTCCCGCACCGTTCCATCCAGAATGACGGCATAAAGATTCCCGTCTGGCCCAAAGTTCACATCCTGGATGCCCGCCTGGCTGATGAAGGTGTGGGGAGCCAGGCCCATGGGCATGCCCGGGCTGGCTGAGAGAGGGCCCTGGAACTTGACGATGCGGCGGCCATTGAGGTCCACCACATAGAAGTTGCCGTCTGGCCCGATGGCAAAGGCTTCGATGAAGCTGACATTCGCCGTCGTATTCAACAGCACAGCACCGAGGTCCACCCCTGCTGGGCTGATCTTGCGCAGATTGCTAGCGCCAAAGTGGGCGACGTACCAGTTCCCATCCGGGCCCATTTCAATGCTGTAAGGCACGTCAAAAGGATTGCCATCACCCTGGTTATGGCTGTTGCCAAAGGGGTGATGGAAGTTGCCCTGGAACCGCCGTGCATTCGGATCATAAACCTGAATGCTGTCATCCTGCGTGGCCGAGACGTAAGCCGTCGGCAGCACATTGCAGAGGCCAAAGTCCAGTGTGCTGTCCGTGTAACCGTTGTCAGAGCTCTCACTGCCGGGGCTAAGGGTGACCACCGGGCTGTAAAGAGAACCGCCCGCAGGCTGATGGCCGTTGTCATCATTATCCACCCGATTATCTGCCAGCACGGTGCTGCTGCTGGACAGCGGGTGCGACTGAGGCGGCGTGGGGATGCGGACGTAATACTTGCCTGGAGCCAGAGAAGAGAAGGCATACAGGCCGCCACCGGCCGTCACCAGGGTGCGCAGTCGCACATCATCCGTGCCGCCGATCACCTGATCTGCACCGACGGACCAGAGCTCCAAAGTCACTCCGTCCAGCCCAGGTTCGCCAGCATCGCGCAGGCCATTGTCATTGGTGTCCTGGAAGACCAGGTTGCCCAGGCCCATGCCACGGAAGAGGCCGAAGTCGAGGGTGAAGTCCGTATCGGCATCGCCATCGTCCACAGTGGGTTCGGTACCGATGCCCAGTTGCACCACGGGGCTGAAGATCGTGGTCCCTGCGCCACCGGGTTGCGAGGCTGCGTTGTTGTCATGGTCGATGCCATTGTCCAAGGCCACTGGGCTGCCACCGGACAGCGGGCTTGTCACCGGCGGCACCAGACGCACATAGTAGTAACCAGGGGCTAGGCCATTGAAGGCATAGGCTCCGCTGGCGGGCGTCGTCAGCGTCGTACCCACCTGGGCATCCGCATTCAGGCCACTGCCGCCGATGGCACGATCCGCCCCGGCAGACCAAAGTTGCAGGCTGGCACCTTCGATACCGGGCTCACCACCATCGCGGATGCCGTTTAGGTTCACATCATTGAACACCAAGTTGCCCAAGGACAATCCACGTGCGGCCAGGCTGTAGGCCCGCAGGGTGGAGCACCCATAGGAGTCCGTGACGTTGACCGTGAACAGCGCCGTCGTGGAGGTCGTGGCCTTGCCCTGGATCGTTCCCGTGGAGGTCAGGTTCAGCCCGGGAGGCAGAGATCCCGATTCGATCACCCAGAGGTAAGGTCCCGAGCCGCCCGTGGCCGTCAGCGTCTGGGTGTAGGTCGTATCCAGGTAGGCCGCAGGCAGCGTCTCTGGAGTCACCGTGATCGTTGGGCAGGTGCTGCGGATGACAAAAGCCCGCGTGGTGGAGCAGCCGCAGGAGTCCGTGACACGGGCGGTGAAGGAGCTGTCCACCGAAGCCGACGGCACGCCAGAAAGGCTGCCTGAGGCCGAAAGGGACACGCCCGGAGGCAGGGCACCGGCAGCCACCGTCCAGGTGTAAGGAGCCAGACCGTCAGAGGCCTCAAGCACCTGCAAGTAGCTCTGCCCCACCGCCGCATCCTGCAGGGTGGTGGTCACAATGGAAACCGGGGCACAAGTGACCGGGATGGAGTAATTGGCGACAGCGGCACACCCGCTGGCATCCGTGGCCTTCAGGGTAAAGCTCTGGGAATTGTTCCCGCACAAAGGCGTGCCGATGATCTTGGCCTGCGGGCTAGTGCTGCCATTGGTGGAGATGACCTGGAGGTTGCGGATGGATGCAACGGTCGTTCCCAGTCCCAGCACCGTGGTATTCAGCACCGCAGTGGCCTTGATGCGCAGCTTGGCCGCACCCGTCACCACAGTGCCGGGGGTGTTAAAGGTCAGGTTCACCGTGCCACTCGTCACGCCCGTGCCCAGGAGGCCCAGAAGGTTGACCAGCGTGCCGGACGATTGCGAAGCGATGGCGTTCCCTGCCCCGTCGAGCAACTCTATGGTAAATGTGGGCAGGATGCCCAGGCCAGACTGTAGGAGGCCATTGCTGCCATCCACCAGGAAGCTCACCGTGTAGCGGGTGTTGGGTTCGAGCTCAATCGCTGCGCCCGGCTTGTTAAAGTTGGCTGTGGCCTCCCAGCTCGATGTGATCGCCGTGCCCACGCCCAGCCAACCCAGCAGGCTAGAGGAATTGTTGCTCACCTGGAATTTCAGGGCTGAACCATCCAGGCTCACTCTGGAACCACTTTCAGTTAGGCCAATGCCCAGCAGGCCAATGCTCACCCCGCCCGTGGCCTTCAAATTCCAGAAGCCCACATCCACAGGCCCCGCTGTACCACCGAGAGCCAGAGTCAGCAGGCCACCGTTCGGGGGATCCACCGTCACCGAACCAGCGGGAGAAAAGATGCTTTCATAGGCGGTGCCAGATCCCACGATCTTGTTGTCCCCGTGCACCAGTTGCAGGCCCTGCGGCAGGCTGCCATTCACCACGCTCCAGTTATAGGAACCGCTGCCGCCCGAGGCGGTCAAAGTCGTGTCATAAGCTGCCGCCACCGTGCCCGGAGGCAAGGTGGAAGGACTCATGGTAATGACCGGGCAACTGATGGCCAAAGTCAGGTTGGTTTCCTGCACGCAAGCCCCGGAATCCGTGATGCGAACGGTGAAAGTATAACTGCCGGAGCTGCCCGCAGCCGGGGTGCCCGCCAGGGTGCCATCCGCAGCCAAAGTGACGCCCGAGGGCAGAGCACCACCGGCCAGCACCCAAGTATACGGGGCCGTGCCTCCGCTCGCCGTCAGCATCTGTGAATAAGGCACATTCGCCGTGCCTGTGGGCAGCGAAGCCGGGGCCACCTGTAGCACCGGGCAGGCCACGGGAACGGTGTAGCTGCGGGTGGCGACACAACTGCGGCCATCGGTGGCGGTGATGGTGAAGGAGTAACTACCTGAAGAGGCCGTGACCGTGCCGGAAAGCTGGCCGGAAGGAGAAAGCACCATACCTGGAGGCAGGGCACCCGCCGTCACCGCCCAGGAGTAGGGGATATTGCCGTTGGTCGCCGTCAGCGTCTGGGCATAGGCGGAACCCTGCCCTGCCGCAGGCAGGCTAGCAGGGGAAATGGCGATGGAGGGGCAGGTCACCGCCAGGACGTAGGCACGGGTGCTGGTGCAGCCCACATTGTCCGTCGCACGCAGGACCACTGCGTAGTTTCCAGGCACCGCTGCTGGCGTGCCGCTGAGGCTGCCATCTGCAGACAAGGCCATCCCGGCGGGCAGACTGCCTGTGGAAATCGAGAACCGATAAGGTCCCGTGCCACCCACAGCCGTGATCGTCTGGGCTGGGTAAGCGGCGAACTGTTGAGCGGCGGGCAGGACCGAAGGCGAGATCGTCAACGCGGCACATTGCACCGTAAAATTGTAGGACCGTGCACCCACGCAGCCTGCGGAATCTACCACGCTGACGGTCACATTGGTCGTGCCAGCATTTGCGGTCGTCGTGCCGCTGATGACCCCTGCTGGAGAGAGGTTCAAGCCCGCTGGCAAGCTGCCGGAGGTGAGGCTCCAGGTGTAAGGGGCCGTGCCACCTGTGGCGGTGAGAGTCTGGCTCGGATAAGCCACCAAACGTGTGGCAGCAGGAAGCGTCACCGGCGCAATGGCCAGCGTGCCGCAAGTCACGGTGAGCTGATAAGCACGGCCACCGATGGTGCCCGATGAGTCGCTGGCCCGAACATGGAACGTGTAGTTTCCGGGGGCTGATGTGGGCGTGCCAACCAGGGCACCCGTGGCTGCATCCACACTCAGCCCCTGCGGCAGGCCTTGATTGCCCGTCTGCGTCGCCTGGTAGCGGGCCTGGATTTCAGCCAGCGACAACGCACGACCATAGATGAGAACCTCGTCCACCCCGCCCTTCCAGGCCCCATCGGAGGCGCCACCACCGATCAGCAGCGAAGTGCTGCTGTGCGTGATGCTGCCCACAAAGCTGCTGCTGGCCTGCAACACACCGTTCACATAGATCCGCATCTGGCTGCCATCAAAGGTGGCCACCACATGCTGCCAGACACCGGCGGTCAGCGTGGTCGTCACCCGGTTGCTGCTGCGGTTGTTCAGCCAGAAGCCAAAGGTGTTATCCGCCCCTAGCTGCCCCAGGCCGTAACCGTCCGTCCCGAGGGCGGAGGTCGTTTTGGAAATCACGCTGCCATTGGCGTTCATCGGGTAGGTCGGGTTCACCCAGGCCTCCAGCGTCAGCAGCGCCGGGCGCAGCGTTTCAGAGTCGGCCACGGCCACCACATCATCCACCCCGTCAAAGACAAAGGCCTTGCCGATGCGCCCGGTCCCGTAGCTGGTGCCGGCAAGGGCCGAGCCAGCATCGGTCCCGATGATCGTGCCGGAACTCGCTTCCGCAGGCCACCAGGCCAGCACTCCGGAAGGCACCGCCGGAGACACGCTCCAGGCGTAAGGGGCACTGCCGCCGCTGGCGACCAAGCTCTGCGTGTAAGGCAGATATTGGGTGGCGGATGGCAGCGTCTCGGGGCTGATGGCGATGACCCCCTGGGTCACCTTCAAGGTGTAGCTGCGGACGCCGAAGCAGCCCGTGGCATCCGTAGCGCGCACGACAAAACTATAGTCACCCAGGAAGGCCCCGGACGATATCGTGCCGGACAGCAGACCGGCTGGCGAAAGCGTGAGCCCCTCTGGCAGGCTGCCCATGCTCAGAGTATAATTGTAGGGGGTGCTGCCACCGGTGGCGCTCAGATTCACCGAATAGGCGACGTTTCGCGTCGCGGCCCCCAGCACGCCAGGATTCACTACAATGGAAGGGCAGGCACGGAAGCCAAAGTCCAGCGTGTTCTCCGCATTCGTGCTGCCCGCACTGCCGGGCTCCGTGGCAGCGGTGAGCGTGAACTCAGGGCTGAAAACCGCCGTGCCCACACCGCCGGGCTGCAGGCCATTGCTGTCATTGTCTTCGCCATTGTCATTCTGGTCCGCCACCGGACTGGCCAGGGGATAGGTGGAGCTCGGAGTCGGGATGCGCAGGCGATAAATACCGGGGCGGTAGGCCAGCAGGTTGTAAACACCACTGCCGTTGGTCGTCGTGGTCGCCACGACTTCATCCGCCTGGTTCAGCAACTGCACGGTGAGACCGCTGATGCCGATTTCAGCCGTGCTATCATACACACCGTCGTTGTTTGTATCGGCCCAGACCTGATTACCGACGGTGATGCCGCTGAAGAGACCGAAGTCCACACTGAGATCCGAGTCCGCACTGTCATCACCATCGTTCACCGGCTCCAGGCCCGAGGTCAGCGTGACGACGGGACTGAACAGAGGTGTCCCCTGCCCACCGGGCTGGCTGCCGTTGTTGTCATTGTTCACCTGGTTGTCGAGCGCCACCGGAGTCCCCCCGGTCAGGGGCAGTCCGGAGGGCGGCGTCACCTTCACCACATAGCGTCCTTCGGCGAGATTGGAGAATTGGTAGTTGCCCGTCGTCGAGGTCGTGGTGCTGGTGATAAAGACGTCGTCCTCATTGCCTGCCGTGAGATCCACACTGCTGTAAAGCTGCACCGTGACGCCGCTGCGGCCGAGTTCGTTGCCGTCCTTGAGGCCGTTGTTGTTGGCATCCGTCCACACCTGGTTGCCGATGGCCAGATTGTTGGCGGAGGAAAGCTGGCAGAGGGACACAAAATCCGCCACCACCGGTCCGCTGCTGGAGCCGCCGCTGAGCACAAAATTCGCCGTATCCAATTGGGAAGCCGTGGCCGCTGCCGCCACACGGAAACGCCAGGTGAACTGCCGCCACTGCGGCTGGGCCCCGTTCGCCACAGCCTCGGACCAGCTATTGTAATCGGCCGATGTGAACTTGCTCAGAGAGGTGCCCGTCACCGGGAATCCGCAGCATTGCAGTTCACCGACGGCTGAGGCCGTCATCTCCGCCTGGGAGACTGTGTATTGCTGGTAGATGCCAGGAGTGCTGCCCGTGATGACCTGGAAGACCGGAGCATTGGCACCCAGGTTCCAGATGATGGAGGCATCCGCCGCGCTGGCATTCGCCGCCCAGACGGAAAGCTGGTACTCACGGCCCGGCTGCAGCACCGTGCCCCAGCCTGCGCCGCCTGCCGCACGCACACTGACGCCTGAGCTGGTGCCCTGGAGCAGCATGTGACGGCTGCCATGGCGTGACTTGAAGCTTTCCACCCAGGACACCCGGGACCCGCTGCCTGCTGCCTGGATCTGCACTCGCTGCACCGGCTCGCCCAGGCCACTGCTCCCATTGACGCCGTTCACCCACTGGTAGGCATTGATGCCCGTCCCCAGTCCGGTGCCCGCGCCATTGTAACCCTGCACGCTGAGGGCCGTGCCTGTGCTGTTGGGTTGCTGCTGAAACTCGAAGCTCGGATTGTCAATCAGGTTGGTGACATAGCAGGCATCCAGGTTGGCAAAGCCAAAGTCCACGGTGGAATCCATGTCAGGGCCATCGCCATCGGCTGCCGTATCCGGCTCGCCCGCAGGAGTCAGCACAATGATGGGGCTCACCACCTGGGTGCCGCTGCCCGCCGGCTGGATGGCATTGCTGTCATTGTTCACGCCGTTGTCCAGATTCACACCGCCCGTGCTCACCGCCGGAAAGTGCAGCGGTGCCGTCGGCATGCGCACATAGTAGCTGCCAGGCACCAGCAGGGTGAACTGGTAGAAGCCGTTGGCATCGGTAAAGACATCCACGGCCGCCTTCACGTCGTCGCCGCTGCCGTTGTTGCGGACGCCATCGTTGCCGACCGACCACAGCTCCATGCGCAGGCCAGCGATGCCGCTTTCGCCCGCCTGGCGCAGGCCGTCATTGTTCATGTCTGCCCACACCTGATTGCCCAGCGCCAGGCTGCGTGCCGACATGGCAAAGCTGCGAGTCACCTGGCATCCGGCCGCATCCACAGCCCGCACCGTGAAGCTGGCACTACCCGTGAGTGAAGGAGTGCCAGTGATGACACCCGCAGGGCTGAGGTTCAGCCCCGTTGGCAGGCTTCCTGAAGAAAGGGCCCAGGTCAGCGTGCTGCTGGCACCGCTGGCCGTCAGCGTCTGGTTATAAGCCACGCCCAGATAGGCATCTGGAAGGCTGCTGGTGGTGATGGCCAACGGTGGGCAAACAGGCCCCAGGGTGTAAGCCCGTGTGCCTGCGCAGCCGGAAGAATCGCTGGCACGGATGGTGAAGTTGGAAGTGACATTGCTGGTGGGCGTACCGCTGATCACACCCGTGGCCGTGTTCAGGCTCAGGCCCGCAGGCAGGCTGCCGCTGGCCACCGCCCAGGTGTAGGTCTGCCACTCGGTGACAGCCTTCGATGCGAAGCCCGGGCCCGACCAATACAGCCGCGCCACTGCACCACCGCCGTTTTCATAGAACTCGAATTTGACAGGCACCTCTGCCCCACCGGTGAGATTCACGGCTGCCGCATAATTGGTTGGGGACTGGTCCCGCCACTGGTCGATCACCAGCACATTGTTCACCCACAGGCGGATGCCGTCATCACTCGTCGTCCTGAAGGTGTAAGAGCCGGTGGATGGCGGCACCAGCTTGCCTGTCCAGCGCACGGAGAAGACATTGTTAGGCAGCAGCGGGTCCGGCGAGCCGCTGCCCCAGTCAAAGTCGATCGCCGCATCCTTGCGGGTCAGCAGCAGGGTATTGAAGTTCAGCCCAGAGTAATATTCGCCCGTCAGCCCGATCACAGGCAGGGCGGTCAATGCCTGGCTATAGGCAGTGCCGACCGTGGCACTCGCCAGAGTCTCGGGGTTCACCGTCACAGCCGAGCAGCCGGCATTGAGGGTGTAGGCACGGGTGCCTTCGCAGCCCTTCCAGTCCACCGCACGGACGGTAAAGGTGGCAGTGCTGGAATTGGCCAGAATGCCGCTGATGACACCCGTGGTGGCATTCAAAGACAGCCCGGTAGGCAGTGACCCACTGGCCACCGTCCATTGATACGATGTCCACTCCGTGACCGATTTCATCGCGAAGGATGGGCCGGACCAGTCCAGCGCAGCCACGGCATCGCCGCCGCGCTCATAGTACTCCATGCGCACATTCACCGGCATACCGCCCGTCAGGCTCACCGTGGCCGTGTAAGCCGTCGCACCCTGGTCGATCCAACGGTCAATCACCAACACGTTGTTCACCCACAGGCGCACCCCGTCATCTGCCGTGGCGCGGAAGGTGTAGCTGCCCGTCGAAGGTGGCAGAACGGCACCCGTCCAGCGAATCGAAAATCCGTCCACGGAAATGACCGGATCTGGCGAACCGCCACCCCACGCAAAGTTCACCGCCGCATCCTGACGAGTCAGCGCCAGGGTCTCAAAGTTCATGCCCAGGAAATACTCGCCCTTCAACCCGCTGGGCAGATCGCTCGTCAAGGTCTGGCTGTAAGAAGTCCCCGCCATGCCTGGAGACAGCGTCGTCGGGGAAATAGTAACCGGTGAGCATCCGACCGCCACGCTGTAATTCTTCGTCCCCACACAACCATTCGCATCGGTGGCCGCAACGACGATGCTGGCTGGAGCCGTCACCGTGGTGGTGCCACTGATGACACCGCCTGGACTCAAGGTCAGCCCCGCAGGAAGTTCACCCGAGACCAACGCATAAGTATAACTAGAAGCACCGCCAGAAGCCGTCAGCGTTTGCGAATAAGGGCTGCCCACGATCACCGGCGCCAGGATCGCGGGCGAGATCGTAATGACCGGGCAGACTTTGAACGTCATCGTGGCGGTGCCCAGGCAGCCATTCGCATCGGTCGCACGGAAGGTGATGGCCGTGCCTGCACCATTGCCCGTTGTTGGCAGGCCGCTTAACACCCCGGTTTCGGCATTCAGTGTTAGGCCAGCCGGCAGAGTGCCCACGCTGACAGCCCAGGTGTAAGGCGCGGTGCCGTTGGTGGCCGTCAGCGTTTGGTTATACTCCACGCCCACAGCAGCAGCAGGCAGGCTGCCCGGAGTCACCGTCAGGGTTGGGCAGACCGGTGTGAGCACGTAGGCACGGGTGCCGCGACAGCCGTTCGTATCCGTTGCTGTCAGGGTAAAGCTGGCAGGCGCGAGGCTCGTCGCCACCCCGGTGATCCTGCCCGTGCTGACATTCAGCGTCAGCCCGGCAGGCAGGTTCCCCGTTCCCACGGCATAAAGATAAGGAGCCGCCCCGCTGCTGGCGGTGACAGTCTGGTCATAGGCAGCACCCAGCACAGGAGCAGGGAGCGTGCTCGGGCTCAGATTGATCACCGGGCAAACACGCAGCACCAGAGTGCGGGAAACCTGACAGCCATTCGCATCCGTGGCACGGAAGACCAGGGAAACTCCAGCTCCGTTCCCAGTCGTGGGAGTTCCGCTGAGACGGCCTGTGGCTGGAACCAGGGTCAGGCCAGTAGGCAGCGTGCCCGAAGTGATGTCCCAGATGTAGGGGCCCGTACCTCCGCTAGCGGCCAGCGTTTGGTCATAGAAAGCCCCCACCGAGGCGGCGGGCAACGTGCTGGTGCTAACCGTCAAAGCGGGACAGGAGGGCGTGAGGGTGTAGGCCCGGCTGCCCAGGCAACCACTTGCATCCGTCGCCCGGATGGTAAACGAAGCTGCCGTGGTGCTGTTCGGGATACCCGTGAGCACGCCGCTGTCGGCATTCAGCGTCGCCCAGGCGGGCAGCGCACCCGCCGAAACGGCAAAGATGTAGGGGGCTGTGCCGCCGCTGGCCGTAAAGGTCTGCGTGTAACTTGCACCCGTCACCGCAGAAGCAGCCGTGACCGGATTCACCGTGATGGATGGGCACTGCACCGTGATCTGGTAGTCTTCCACCTCGCCCTGCCCATGGGAACCTACGGACGGGATGCCAGGGAGTGAGCTGAGGCGCAGGCGCAGCCCCAGGGGCGTGCCACGCACGGCTGTGCCCGGAACATTCACAGTGAAGGTGCGGGACTGCACGCTGCTGCTTGTCGTCACCATCGTCTCTGCGATGACCTGCTCATTGCTGCCATTCAGCGCCCCATCATTATTCCAATCCACCCAGGCTGAAAAATAAGCCGTCGCACCGGTGTTGTTAAAGAGGTTCAACGTCACGGAGCTGCTGGCACCGGAGGCAAAGGCAGGCAGCGCCGAGTCTTCATCGTCTGTTCCCACGGCATCGTCTCCCGTGGCCGTTGCATTGGCCGGATTGGCCGTTTCGGAATCCGTCGCGTTGGTGCCGATGCGCAGGCCGGCACTCACCACACTGCTGGCGCTGCCCAGCACGGACAAATCGCCAAAGTCCACAGGTGCGGCCAGCAGGGCCACCAGATAGTCTTCCACTTCACCGATACCGGCGCTGCCCGTCGGGGCCACACTGCTGACGGTGGACAAGCGAAAGCGCATCCCGGCCATCCCCGGCGTCAGTCCCGCTGGCACCGTGATGCTGATGTTCTGCGTCACCCCGTTGGTGCCGTTGGCGACGATGCGGTTGGTGATCACCTGCTCCCCAGCATCGGTGAGGTCGCCATCCAGATCTGCATCCAGCCAGGCATTCAGGAAAACCGTGCCGCCTGAAGTGTTGAGAAGCTTGACCGGAATCGTGACCGTGCTGCCCGCCGTTAAGCTCGCTGGCATGGTCACGCCGTCTTCGTCATCAATGTCATCAATGTCGTCTCCGTTCGCGTAAAGATTGCTGCGGGGACGGGATTCGGTGTCCACTTCGTTGCCCAGGCGCACCGTGGTACTCCAGGTGCTGCTGGCAGCACCAAAGCCGACATAGTCACCAAAGTCCTGCGTGGAGGCTTCGCAGTCGGAAAAGGCCACGGCATGGGGGCCGTCCAGGCTGGTGGTCAGCTTCCGCAGCAGGCTGCCTGCGGCCGAAAAGACATCCAGCTCATTCTCGCCATAGTCCACCACATACAGGTTGCCATCCGGGCCCCATTTGATCCCCGTGTAGGGATTGGAGCCTGAATCCAGCGTCACAAACGTGCTGCGGGTTCCGCCTGGCAGGCTGATCGCATCCACCCGCCCATTGCTGGCGTTGTTGTTGCGCACGTTGACATAAAGGCGGCCGTCCGGGCCCCAGGCCAGCCCGCGCGGATACTCACCGGCAGGCCAGGTGGCGATGACTGAAAGCAGGGTGCCACTGCTGTTGTACTGGCGCAGCGAGCCGCCGGAAATGTTTTGCGTGACGTAAAGATTCCCTTCCTCATCGAACACCAGACCCGCCGGGCTGCTGGTGCTGAGGACGGTGCCCAGCACCTCGCCGGTCGTCTGGTTAAACCGCAGCACATTGCCCGCATTTTGGTTCGCAATGTAAATGCTGGAGTCCAGCGCCACTGCCATCTGATACGGAAAGTTCAACCCACGACCCGCAGGCACCAGCGTGCTGATGAGGGCTCCGGTAAATGGATTGTGCTTGGTGATGGTGTTGCTGGATCCATTGGCCACCAGCAGGGTGTTGTCGCTCACGCGATACCCATAGTTAGGCGAACCGAGACCTGAGGGCGTCCAGGTCGCCAGATGCGAACCGTCCGTCCCGCTGAAGCGGCTGATGGTGTTATTGTTGTAGTTCACCACCACGACGGCAAATTCCGGACAGGCGCTGGTGACGCTCACCAGATGGTCCTCTACCTCGCCGATGCCACTGGCGCTGGCGCTGCCGGGGCTCGAAGTGGAAGTCAGCCGCACACGCGCACCGACCATGCCTTCCATCGCAGCCACAGGCACGGTGAAGTTGATCACGCGGTTCACGTTGTTCGTTCCATTCGCAATGGAGACATTGGTAGCCACCTGCTCGGTGCTACTCAGCGTGCCGTCGCCGTTCCAGTCCATCCACATGTTCAGGTAGGCGGTGGATCCACGGGTGTTGGTCACACGCACCGTCGCCGTTCCCGCCTTGCCCTGCACCAGGGAACTGAAGGTGACGCCGTCTTCATCGTCACTGCCGAAGGTGTCGTCCCCGCTGGCAATGTTGTCGGCGATGCTGCTGCCTTCCGCATCGACCAAGGTGCCAATGCGAAGGCGGCTGTTCACGGTGCTGCTGGCATTGCTAAACAGGCTGTAGTCACCAAAGTCCGAGGTCGCCGCATTG
Source organism: Prosthecobacter algae (assembly GCF_039542385.1). Lineage (NCBI taxonomy): Bacteria > Pseudomonadati > Verrucomicrobiota > Verrucomicrobiia > Verrucomicrobiales > Verrucomicrobiaceae > Prosthecobacter > Prosthecobacter algae. Next base: position 35,512 of record NZ_BAABIA010000012.1, read on the forward strand.
ATGGTGAAGGAGTAGTCACGGGTGCCAAAACAGCCACTGGCATCCACGGCCCGGAGGGTCACGCTGCTGGTGCCCGCCGTGGTGGGCAGCCCAGATATGGCCCCCGTCTCTTCATTGAGCACAAGACCCGCAGGCAGGCTGCCGCTGCTGACCGAAAAGGCATACGGAGGCGTGCCCGAAGAGGCGGTGACCGTGGCGTTGTAGTTTAAGCCCAGCGTGCCATTGGCCATGGTGGCGGGGGACAGAGTGATCACCGGGCACACCACCAGGCGCACCGTCTGGCTGCCGCTACAGCCGATGCTGTCTGTGGCTGTCAGGGTCACTTCCACACCTGCGCCATTCGCACTCGTTGCTTTGCCACCCAATGCTCCGGTGGAGGGGTTCAGCGTCAGCCCTGTGGGCAGGCTACCACTGGTCACCGTCCAGTTGTAGGGGGTGTTGCCGCCAGTGGCCGTGAAGCTCTGGCTGTAGGTGACATTGATCATCGCATTCGCCGGAACGGTGGGAGAGATCACGATCGGCGTGCACAGCGCATTGATGGTGTAGGTTCGCTGGCCTATGCAGCCGCTGGCATCCATCACCCGCACGGTAAAGGTGGCCGCTGCCGGGCTGGACCGGGTGCCGGAAAGGACGCCGGTGCTGGCATTCAGAGAAAGGCCTGCGGGCAGGCTGCCGCTGGCGAGGCTGTAAACATAGGAGCCGCTGCCGCCGCTGGCCGTGAGTGTCTGCGTATAAAAGGTCCCCAGGCTCCCCGCAGGTAGGCTGGCAGGATTCAGCGTGATGGCAGGACAATTTTGCTTGAAGAGCATCGAGTCTTCCAGCGAGGAAAGATTCCTTCCGTAGATGGCCATCGTCATGCCATCCGCAGAGATGCCGTCGCCACCGTTGTAGAGGTTCCAGCCGTAGTAGGTGGAGTCCTGGCTGGCGTGCCCATCCGTGGCCAACAGGTCCAGAAACGTCGTGTAACTGCTGATAGGCGAAAGCCACATCACCGCGAAGCTGCCATTGCTGCCCGCCGTATGCACGGAGCCCAGCACACGCCCCGTATCGCTCACCGCACCCACCTTGCCACCCAAGGTGTCTCCGGCCCGCAGAGGCAGGTTCATGCGGAGTCCCTGCACGGTATCAAAAACAAAAGGGCCTAACAAATAGTCATTCTCAATCTCTGAGGTGGCCACATAACGGCCATCCGGGCTCACCTTGCCACCGCTGATGAAGCCAAAGCTGGCCACCGTCGTTGTCCACCCACTGGCCACGCTGCCACGCAAAATTTTTCCGTAGCCCGTGCTGCTGTCCACCACCAGGAGGATGGAGCCATCGGCCGAGGCATCCAGCACTTCGCGCACACCAGGGATGCTGGTGCGCGCACGTGTGCTGAGATTCCAATACACCCCCTGGCTGGGATTGGCCCCCAGCGGGCCGTCCGTATCCGCCATGCCAAAGGCATAAGTGCTGCCTGCGGTGATGGCGGTGGGGATCGCCGTCAGGGTGGGATTCGCCGAATTGTAAAGGGAAGTGACGGTGCCCGCGCTGCGGTCATAGAACCAAGGGATGATGTTCACCACATTTCCCACGCTCCATTTTTCATAACCGACGACATCGCCTTCATCGTTCACATCCTTACCGTGGGCATACGGATGAGAGGAGGCCACCTTGGGGATGTCCAGCAGTACGGGCGTCGTGCCCGTCGTCATGAGAAAGCCGCGTGTGCTGCTGCCAAAACGCACCCCCGTGGCATAGCGCCCATCTGGAGAGAGGGCCATGACATCCTGCGACTGCGCATAGCCCTGGCCACCCAGCACATCCCGACCGACACGGGTCACCCTGTATTGGGAGCCCACAGTCTGGGCCAAGCCCTGGCTGGCCAACCCCATCAATGCGGCGCACAGCCCGCCCTGAATGAAGCGCCATCTTACGGGCAGTATCTTAGGCGCAACAGAAAAAGTGTCGCCCAGAAAGTGCCAGAAGCCGCGGAGAGTGCCCATTGTGATCAAGAATCACCGCATTCTAACCACACTCAATATAATTTCAATAATTTTTGATCCTAATAATCAAGTTTCCTTAAATTTTATAAAACCACAAAATGTAGGATTTGCAGAAGCCTGCCCTTCCCTAAAAACAAAAAGCGGCGATGACCGAAGCCATCGCCGCTGAATCGGGGGCCTATATCGGCCAAAAAAGTTACGCTCCGCGCAGTTTGGACACGTCGTAGAGGCTCATCATGGCGGAAATCACCTCGTCCCTGCGGCCTTCTTTGAGGGCGGAAAAGGTGGTGTGATTCCCCGGCTGGAACTTGAAGTGACCGCTACGGCTGCGGCGGAGAGCCGTGAGGTGCGCCCCACAGCCCAGCTTTTGGCCGATGTCATGCGCGTAGGTGCGGACGTAGAACCCCTTGCTACAGACCACCCGGAAATCCACATCCGGCACCGCCACATTGTTGAGCTGGTAGTCATAGACGCGGACAAAGCGAGGCTTGCGCTCCACTTCTATGCCCTGGCGCGCGAGCTTGTACAGAGGCACCCCATCAATCTTGATGGCGCTGACCATGGGTGGCGTCTGGTAAAAATCGCCCCGGAAGCCGTCGAAGGCCTCGCGGATCTGCTCCTCGGTGAAGGCAGGCACGGGCTTTTCCTCCAGCACCTCCCCTTCCCGGTCCTGGGTGCTGGTGGTGGCCCCCAGGCGCAGACTGCCGATGTATTCTTTGTCCTCGCTCATTAGCAGGTCCTGCAGCTTCGTGCCGGTGCCGATGACCAGGATGAGCATCCCTGTAGCCATGGGATCAAGCGTACCGCAATGGCCGATCTTCTTGGTGTTCAGGCAGCGGCGGGCCACGGCCACCACATCGTGGGAGGTCATGTCCGGGTCTTTGTCCACTAGGAGGACACCGTTAAGCGAGTCGTCTGACTTCATGTTCTAAAGCTGTCAAAAAGGTTTCTGCGGCCTCTTGAATGGGGCCTTTCATACGGGCACCGGAAGCGAGGCGATGACCGCCGCCGCCAAACTGCCCGCACACCGCGGAGATATCCAGTCGCTGGTCTTTCGACCGGGCACTGACGCGAATTTTGCCATCGGCCGTCTCTTCGAAGATCACGGCCGCGACCACACTGTCAATCATCCGCAGGGTATCGATCATGCCCTCGGTATCTCCCGGTTGCACCTGCACCTCGTCCATCAGGGCGCGGGTGAACTGCCAACTGGCGATGCGGCCTTCCGCCCGGAAATCCATCTCATTGAGCATGGCCCGCAGCAGTTGCAGACGGCGGGCTGGGTAGGTCTGGTAAAGCAACTGTGCCAGACGGGAGGAATTCAATCCGGCAGCCAGCATTTCCCCGGCGATGTGGTGCGTGCGGGCATTGGTGCTGGAATACTGGAAGGAGCCCGTATCCGTGCTGATGGCCGTGTAGAGATGTTGCATCACCGCATCGGTGATGGGAAAACCACCCACTTTCAGCAATTCATAGATGATCTGGCCCACGGCAGGCTGGGTGCCATCCACATGGTTCAGATGGCCATAGCCCGGATTGGTGGGGTGGTGGTCAATGTCAATGAGCAGGGGTGCACGGGCCAGGGCGGCCTTCGTGTGCTCCCCCACGCGCTCATGAGTCGCCGTATCCAGGGCCAGGGCGACATCCACCTCAAAATCCGCATAGGGAGGGGTGAGGATGGTCACTGTGTCCGGCAGAAAGGCCAGATTCAGCGGCACCCCATCTTCCAGCAAGGCGTAAACCGTCTTACCCATCGCCCGCAGGCTGAGCGCCAGGCCCATCACCGAACCGAGGGCATCCCCATCCGGCCGCACATGCGCGGCGATGGCGATGCGCTGGGCAGGACGCAGGGCGTCAGCGATCTCGGAAAGGGATGTCTGGATGGTGGACATTTTGGGCGGGTGTTCACAAAGCACTCACCGCGAAAGCTGCAAGGGGAAGATGCGTTTGGCCAGAGGCACTTTGCACCCAGCTTTCTGGGATTCTATGGCCACATCCCCTATTCGGGCGTAACATCTCTACTTTGTCATGAACTGGCTGGCCCACCTTTTTCTTTCCGAGCCCTGCCCTGCTTTCCGCATTGGCAATGTGCTGCCGGACCTGGTGCGGCAGTCGAAACTGGAATGCCTGCCGGAGGCCTACCAGCGCGGCATCCGCCAGCATCGCCGGATTGATGCGTTTACGGATACGCACCCGGTCGTCCGGCGCAGCATTCTGCGGCTGGGACCGGAGTACCGCCGCTTTGGCGGCATCCTGACAGACATGTTTTATGACCATTTTCTCAGCCGGGCCTGGGCCTCGTTTTCAGCACAGCCGCTGCCAGTCTTCACGGCCGAGGTTTACGCCTCCTTCGACCATCATCGGGAAATCATTCCCGCTGAGGCCCATCCGCCGCTGGACGGCATGAAGGACGAAAACTGGCTGGGCAACTATGGGGAGATGGAGGGGCTGGCGGACACCCTGCGCCGGATCGGTCTGCGCTTTCGCCGCCCCGTGAATCTAGCGGCGGCGATGGGGGTGTTTCAGCAGGAATACACAGGCCTCGAGGATGACTTTCACGAGTTCTTCCCTACTCTGGTGAAACACGTGGCCGCAGAAAATCGCTGACGCTTACTGCACCTTCTTGCCGTTGCCGAGCAGATTGGAGCCGATCTGATTGTCATTGCCGTCCGTAACGACCAGAGAAGGTTCCTTGGACTTCACATCTGCAGCGCGGTCATCGCGGATGATGTTGTCGCTGACAAGGCTGCCCTCCACACCTTCCAGCAGGAGGCCAATGCTGTCACAGTCCAGGATGCTGTTGTTGGTGATCATGAGGCGGCGGCCGCCCTGGATCTCCACAGCCGCACGCTTGCGCATGACCCCGGCAATGATGTTACCAGTGATGGAGCTGTCGGCGCAGTTTTTGAAAACCAGGCCGTTGTTTTCGGAGTTCTGAAAGCCGTTCACCAAGTAGCGCGGATTGCGGTCGAAATTGTTGCTGCTGACGATGAGGTGCTCGCAGTTTTCCGCAATAATGTCGTGTTCAAAACCTTCCCAAAAAGTGTTGCCGCTGATGACCACGCCACGGGACTCTTTGACCTCAATATTCACCCGCACGTCGCTGAAGACATTGGCGCTGATGGTGACATTGCCCTCGCGGGTATGGGCACGGCCCATCTTGCGCTCCAGGCTGGGATCGGTGCCAGCCCCCAGGATACGGATGTTGGCGGAGCCGGGGGCCTTGCTTGTGTGTTGGAGGGTGCAGCCGACGATGGCCACTTCGCCGATGGAGCCGCCGGTGGAGTCCAGTTCCACATTCGCAGAGGCTGGGGAATCGGCATGGTGGTTGCCCTCGATGTCGCAGGTGCCGATGTGCAGGTTGCGCACGTTGCCTCCGCGTGACACCACACCGCCACCTCGGTTGTAGCTGATGTGGCTGCCCACGATGTTGATCTGGTGCAGGTTCAGATTATCCAAAAACACGCCGATACCGGAGTTGTCATAGAGATGGCAATCGCTGATGAGCACGTTGCGGTTGCGCGGTGTCAGGCGGATGCCGTGGCGGCATTTGCTGACCACCAACCGATGAAAGGTGACCTGCATGGTGCCCCCCACTTCCACGCCATCGGCCTCAGGATGGCCGCCGAAGATTTCAAAGCCGCTGATCATCGGCGTACGCTCCTGGGCCCAGACTTCCGGCTTCAGTGAAGACGGGGCCGCCGTGCCTTCATGGTGGCCCGTCACGCGAAAGGCGGGGCCCGCACCCGTCATGATGAATCGGGCCGTGCCGTCGCTGGACAGTCCAATCAGGCCAGTCTTGGAAAGATCCACCTCAATGGTCTGGCTCAGCTTGTAGGTGCCCTTGGGGAAAACTAGGCTGCCTTTTTCCAGCACGGCTTTCTGAATGGCGGCCGTATCGTCTGCCTGTCCATCGCCCTTGACTCCCAGGGTCAGAACATTGGTCTGGGCAACGGCGAAGGAAGTAGTGGCAAGGAGCAGAAAAAGACAGCGTAACATCTGACTTAAACGCGGCTCATTGCCGAAATTCACATACGACAATGCTGCCGACGAATGATTTTGTGAGAATTAGACATTTTACTCCATAATTAGAAATTCAATTCTAAGGATGAAGCCATTCAAAAAAAACAAATAGCACATGCCCACACAGCCTTCACAAACCACCATTCGGAAACTATTCGCATTATCGATGAATCGTTGCGCTTTTGATGATTGTAAGATTAGCGTAGTGGATTTTAAGACCAACACTATTCTTGCAGAAGTTTGTCATATCCATGCTCAAAATCCTGGGGGGCCGCGTTATGATGGCACTCAAACACCAGAGCAGCGACACGGGTCTGACAATTTGATCATCCTTTGTAGTTCTCATCATAAGATCATAGATTCTCCTGAAAATGAGAAAATCTATACCTCAGATAAACTCAAAGAAATGAAATTAAATCATGAAGCAAGATCTGCTCACACCTCTATGCAGCTCCCCAATCTAACAGAAGACTTAATTCATAAATTAATTCATACAGTTAATACATACGAAAGCAACTCTACGCACATGGATTTTCGGAATTCAAAATTCAGTGCAGGAGGAGAAGGTGGACACTTTGGTGGAGCAGGAGGAAATGGAGGAGTTATTCAGATAATAGGTTCTACTAACATCCCTGCTAATACTGAATTTAATGCGTCGGGTGAAAAAGGTAAAACCTACGGAGGCGGAGGCGGAGGAGGCGGCAGCATCCATTTTCGAGGAAGGGAAGCCGTAGAAAAAGACATTGAATCAGGATTGAAAATTTCAAGTTTTTTCCTAGCTGATGCAGCTCGCAAAGAAGACTTAATAAACGTACTTGGTGGATGCTGGTCTCATTACAAAGTGAATAATTTGCCTTCAAGCATATTAATCAATTTAGTTTACATAGTTGAATTTGGAAAATTGACGAAAAATTCATTAATTCAGTTCAAATTTGAATCAATTAATCCAAATGGAAATATTCAAGCTCATGGATATGAAGACATTCCAATTCCAGGAGGCGAAAACTTAACTTCAAGGTCTCCATTTTTTAAAATCTTTCCAATAGATATAGATTCAATCGGAGTGTGGTCTCTTTTAATTAAGTCAGGGTCAATACTATTAGCCCAACATGATATTGAGTTTAGACTCTGTGAACCGGCACAGTAAAATAAGGCTATCCTTAACGACGGCGACGCCCCAAAAGGGCCATCGCACCGAGCATGAGCAGCAGGACACGGCTCGGCTCGGGGATAAAGACAATGACAAGGCTGCCCGTGCTGGTGAACTGGCTGACATCCCAAATGTAGCCCGTGCCACTGATGTCTGGAAGATTGAACTGGCCCAGATTGTCGCCCGAACCGTCGCGGTTCATCCCGACATCAAAGCCGGTGAAGTTGGTGGAGACCAGAGTCGCCCAGTCCAGCAGATTGAAGATCTGGCCTGCGACCGGGGTAAAACCAGAAGAGCTGACCGTGATGTTGCCGCTGAACGTCAGCGAGGAGCCGCTGCCGCCATTGAAAACGAGGCGGTCATGATCACCGCTGCCAGTGATGCCCTGCACGTAGGTTTGGTAACCGGGAGAACCCACGGCATTGCCACCAAAGTTGGGATCCAGCACGCCCTGGTTGGTGGCGCTGGTGATGCTGAGTTCGATGCCGGAGCTCGTGGCAAAATCATAGGTCCCCACGCCGGATGCGGGCGTGAAGGTGAGCGTGCCATTGCCCGTGGTTGAACCCGTGATGATGTTACCGCCCTGGAGACCTGCGCCCTCAAGCAAAGAGAAATTGGAAGCCTGAACGGTGCCTGTGCCGACCAACTGCGCCCCATAAGATACAAAGGTCGCCCCGGTGCCGGTGAACCCACCCGTGGCCACATCGAGGGTGCCTGCCAGCACTTCCGTCGTGCCACTGTGGGTATTCGAAGCACTGCCCAGCACCAGAGTGCCGAAGCCGGTCTTGTCAAAATCGCCCGTGCCTGTGACGGCATTCTGAACGGTCAAGGTCCGGGTGGCTTCCACTTCGATCGTGCCGCCGTTCGGACCAAAGGTGATGCCACGGTTTGCATCATCCATGACAAAGGAATTGTAGGCCGTGAGGGTGCCACCGTTCAAAGTGAGATGGGCGGCATTGAAAGCGGCGGGATTGGAGCCCAGATTGCCTTCATTGTTCAGGCGCAGCTTGCCCGCGTTCACCGTCGTGGTGCCTGTGATGGAGCCAGCCGTGGTCGTCGCTTCTGTGCTGGTAGAACCGGTCAGGGTCAAGGTGCCCGGACCATTTTTGACGATGTTCACATCGTATTCATTGGTGCGACGCTGGAAGTGGTTCACCGTCGTGTTGCCCGTGCCGCTGAAGATGATATCCAGGGAGGTTGTCGCGCTCCCGGAGAGCCGGTGGTACATCATCGCGTTCGTGAAGGTCAGAGTACCATTGTTGACGATGTTGTAGGCGGGAGCGGTGCCATTGGCCAGACGGAGCTGGGCATTGAAGACCTGGGTGCCGCCCAGAACTTCCAAGGTGTCCCCATAGGAATACAACACTCCTCCGGTGCCTGTATTGACGACGAAGTTCTGTTCACCGCTGAAGTAGAGGCTGCGAACGTTTCGGTCCCCATCAATCGCAGTCGTTAAGTTGCTGGCCAAGCCTTGGAAAAAGACGTCGGTGCTGGGAGAGGGAACCGTGCCGACCTCCCAATTTTCCCCGTTCGCCCAGGAGCCATCGACATCGCCCTGCCAAGTGTGGTTGAACGCGGTTTTGTTGATCGAAATGGTCCCATCGGTGAGGAAGTTGTCGGTCACCCAGCCATAGCCGCTGGGCAGAGTTCCGGCATTGGCAAAGTCGAAGGTAAAATTCCCCGTCTTGGTGGCGGAGCCGATGCCCGTCCAGTCAATGAGCTGCCAGATCCCATTACGCCAGGGGAGGTGGGAACCGGAAACATCCGCCACCGAAATGATGCCGCCAAGGGTGATGGTGGATGCCTGGGTGGTGAGGCTGAGCAGATCCGACTGCCCCAGAGTGGCAGCCCCGGCGTTGCTGAAGAGATCAAACTGAAGCGTGCCCGCGAGTGTGATCGCGACATTGGTGGCCCCGCCCAGGCGGAGATTCGAAACCTGGCCCAGGTAACCCGCGCTGCCTGCCACACTATTCGCCAACTGATGCGTATTCCCCACCATCAGACGGGTACCAGAGGCGATGGTGATGCTGGCTCCCGTGCCGCCGCTGATGATGCCCGTGCCACCCAGGGTGCCGGTGCCGCTGGTGATGACATTGCCCGTACCCGTGGCGGAACCAGTGGTATTGGTAGCCAGCAGGGTGCCTGCGCTGATGAGAGTACCACGGGAATAATTATTGGCGGCAGAAAGTGCCCAGGTGCCGGTGCCCGTCTTGGTGAGCTGCAGGGCGATCGTGGCACTGGCATTTGTATTGGTTCCGCCGATGACGCCGCTCATCACACCATTGCCCACGCCGTGCAGATTAAGGCTAGAGACATGGGCTGCATCGGTGCTGGTGGAGCGGACCGTACCGCTGAGGGTCAGCGTCTGTCCGGCCACGGTGTTGTCAATGCGGGCATTACCACTGTTGGTGCCGTTGCCGTTGGAAAGGCGGATGTCGCGATCACTGGAGCCACCGTTTGCGCCGGTAAACTCAATGCGACCAATGGTGCCGCTATTTTGTCCCAGGGTGATCAGGGTACCTGCGCCCATGGCCGAATTGACCCCTTTATTGCCAAGGGTGGCAAAGCGGAACGCCCCATCGGAAATGCTGATGTTCCCCAAAAAGCTGTTGGCATTATTGTTCAGAAAGACCGTACCGCTGTCGGTGCGGTTCAGACCGCCTGTGCCAGAGATCAACCCATCGATGATGAAGTTCTGGGAGCCACGGAAGGTCAGGGTTCCCGGCAGCAAAACGCTGCCAGTCAGAGTCAATGCCCCGGAGCCCTGATTGTAAAAGGAACCACCGCCTGTGATGGTACGATCCGTCGAGGCAGCCGCACCTGTGTATTTCACATGAGAGTTGGCCCCGACAGTGAAGCCGCTACCCGCGCCAACGGCGCTATTAGAGCCAGCATTTGCGATGCTGGAGAAGAGAAGCGTGGCATTGGTCACCACCGTATTGCCGGTATAACTGTTGGCATCGTTGATGATACGCCAGACGCCGCGCTGACCGCCGTTGACTCCATTCACAGAAACCGAAAGTCCGCCCAGGGCACCGCCATTGGAGATGAGGCCGCTCACGGTGTTCCCGGAGGCATCGTTGCTGCGGTTACCGATGGTAGTGTTCAAGTTCAGCGCGATGGTCGAGGTGGTGGTGCCACCGCTGATGTTGCCCGTGATGTTCAGCTTGTAGGTGCCAGGGTCCGCATCGGCGCTCGTCGCATTATTGGCGATGGTGTAGGTGCCTGCCGTGGTGCCGCTGGCAGCCTCCAGGATGAGGGGGGCATTGATGGTCGTCGTGGTGAGGGTCCCGGAAGACACCGTCAAGCTACCACCGCTGCTCAGACGCAGAGCTTCGCCGGCATTGGGCCCGGCACTGCCCAGGGTGTATAGCCCGGCTGTATTGGTGCCATTGAAGGTCAGGCTGCGGAGGTTTCTTCCCGCATCAATGGTGATCAGCGTTTCCGCCGTGGTGCTGCCAAAGGTGGCCGTGTCTGCACTGGTGGTCCCTGTGGTCTGGCCGGGGGCTACCCCGCCCGTCCAGTTACCCGGAACTGCCCAACTTTGAGTGCCCGTCTGGGCCGGATTCCAGGTGCCATTCACCACCTGGGCGGAAGCAGAAAGGCTGGCCAGAAAAACCAAAAGGCAAGGCAACCACCATCGGCCCACAACTCCCGCTGGGAGGGTTCGACCTAAATGCAAAGTGGAGGCATGGTCGCCCATGCTCCTGAAGAGCTGACTGATGTGCATGGTGCCGCGAGGGGGGAAGCGAACGTTTGTCTGCCCTGGCAGGGGGTTGGAAAGGCAGACGCACATGATAACGCGTCCGTTTTGGCCATGCAAAGAGGAATTCCTTTATGTGCGCCCTGTGTCAGGCTGGCAAAAAGCACCGCAGAAACCTATTTTTAAATCATTCGGCCATCTACGGTGTCAAATCTGAGGAATTCCAACCATGCCAACTCCCAACATTCAAGACAAGGAAGGTCGTGCTGGCAGCAGTGCCGCCCCCCTTCCCCACCCCCCACCTCAGGCCCCGAGCGAAAAACAAATCCAGCAGGCTTTCTGCGGTCACTTGGTGGACCGCGCCATGTTGCAGGGGCCGAACCGACGGCTGACGGAACTGCGGTTGCTCTTTTCCGTGGTGACCGATTTTTTGCGCGGTTTTCGCGGCCTGCATTTTGTGGGCCCCTGCATCACCGTCTTTGGCTCGGCCAGGTTCAAGGATGACCATCCCCATTACCAAATGGCGCGTGAGGTCGGCGCAGCGATCACCCGCATCGGCTTTACCGTCATGACGGGTGGCGGCCCTGGCATCATGGAGGCAGCCAACCGTGGGGCCAAAGACGTGGGCGGGCGCAGTGTGGGCTGCAACATCGAGCTGCCCTTTGAGCAGAGCCACAATCCCTACCTGGACCGCTGGGTGACGATGAAATACTTCTTTGTCCGCAAGGTACTACTGATGAAGTACAGCTATGGGTTTGTCATCATGCCCGGCGGCTTTGGCACGCTGGATGAGATGTTCGAGGCCCTGACGCTGATCCAGACGAAAAAGGTGCGCAATTTCCCCATGGTGGTCATGGGCAGCCAGTTCTGGGGAGAGCTCCGCGCACTCATTGACAGCATGGTGACGAATGGCACCATCAGCCCCGAAGACCTGGACCTGATCTGCTGGACCGACAGCGTGGAAGAGGCCGTGAACCACCTGCAGGAGAAAGCCGTGAAGCAATTCGGCCTGACCTGTGAGGTGCCTCCACAAAGCAGCTCTTGGCTGGGCGAGAAGGGTCTGTGAGCTATTTCATCGGAGTGAGGCTCATGCAGCCTCACTCCTTCACAAAGCTGGGGCGGTGACTGGGAATCTGGGCTTTAAAATCGCCCAGGCTATTCCAATGCGCACGCGCATCCAGATCCACCTCAGCGATGGCCACCGTGCCCCATTCGGTCGCCTTGGCCAGGACATCGCCGTAGTGATCAAAGATGCCGGAGATCATCCACTGATGTTGGCTTTCATCCGTGTAGGTGCTGCTGACCACATAGACGTGGTTTTCGCAGGCACGAGCAGCGGCCAGGCGGGGATTGCAGCCCCACACGGGCCAAGCGATGACCTCGGCCCCTTTCACCGTGAGGGCACGGGCGACTTCTGGGAAAAAGCCATCGTAGCAAATCATCATGCCCACCTTGCCAAAGCGGGTATCAAAGACGGGGTAATCCCGCCCAGGGGTGATGCCGGCCTCCACCTCACTGCGCGGCAGGCTGACTTTGCGATACTTGCCCACCAGTTCACCTTCCGGGCCGATAAGGGCGGCGGTGTTGTAGAGGGTGGCCCCCTCCCGCTCGACCAACCCAGCAACGATGTAGAGGCTGTGCTGTTTGGCCAGCTTTCCAAAGTAGGCCGTGCTGGGTCCGGGAACAGTCTCTGCGCATTCAGCCATCTTTTTGCCCGTGCCGTAGTAGGTGAGAGTTTCCGGAAGCACCACGAGATCGGCCTTCTTTTGGGCTGCTTCAGCGATGAGCGGGGCAAATTGAGGTGGCTTGTCCGCAGGCTCTTTACCCTCCTTCGGTTGCAGATGGATGGTGGCCAGCCGCACCTTGCGAGGAGCGGGGGCAGGCACGGCCATTAAAGCCACGTCGCTAAAAGTCACGCGGGCGTTCGATGCCCACTGGAGATAAAGCTCGATCTTTGCCTGCCGTGCGGCCTTGGGTGCCCGCAGCGTTTCCTCAAAACGGCCCCACTCCCCCGCTGCGCTGCCGAGGTCCCGTGGATACTCAGGCTCGGCCTGGGGGATAGTGCCTGCGGCGTAACCACTCGGCGCAGGCGCCTCCCAGCGGACTTGTTTGCCTGCGGCATCCTGCCAGATCACACGGGCCACCACACTGCGGCGAGGCTCAGGTACAGAGTCGAAGTTTCTCCAGCCGGTGAACTGATAATGCTGGCCACCTTGCACAGGCAGGGTCTGAGTCCAGCAGCCGATCCATTGCTCCCCCGCCCCGGTTTTGATGACGAGGCCAGGGTGGTTTTCGCGCCCACCTTTTTCTACCTGCTCATGCTCCGGGGTGGCCTCGGCGCGGGGAGATTCAAAAGTCCATGTCTGTGCCCAAACAGAGGAACAAAGGCTGAGGACAGCGAACAGGCATTTCATGCCAGCTACTACGCGGTGAAACGGCGACTTTGTGCAAAGGCAGCTCAGAGAGAGGCGCGGCAATTATCCAGCAGCGCGTGCAGGTAATCGGCGATCTCTTCAAAGGCGCGTTTGTAGTCGGAATCTGCCAGGCAGATGAGCTCAGCACGGGCTTCGTTGAGCATGTTCTGGGCGAAGCTCACCGCACGCTCGATGGCCCCTTCATAGTCGGCGATGCCAGCCAGGATGGAGGTGTCCATCGGCTCGCCCTTCAGAAGCATTTTGTTGAGCTTCTGCTTCTGGGCATCCGTAGCATCCATCAGCAGATAGAGGATCGGCAGCGTCAGTTTGCCCTTCACCAGGTCGGTGCGCAGGGTCTTGCCGACTTTGGCTTCATCACCCACCAGATCCAGACAGTCATCATAGATCTGGTAAACGGTGCCCAGCTTCATACCGTAGCTATGCAGGGCCTGTTCCACCTGCTCTGGCACGCCGTTGAGGCGGGCACCGAGACCGGCGGCAGCGGCGAAAAGCGCGGCGGTTTTCATCTCGATCATGCGCAGGTAATCCGGCACAGAGAGATTCAGGTCAAAACGGCGCTGGGTCTGCAAAATCTCGCCACTGCACACGTCACGGGAAGCCTTGGCGATGCTGCGGCAGACCTGGGTGTCTTCAAATTCGGTGGCCAGCTCCAGCGAGTAGGCAAAGATGGCATCGCCCAAAAGCACGCTGAGGGCGCTGCCCCATTTGGCCGCCGCTGTGGGCAGGCCGCGACGGGTGGCGGCACCGTCCATGATGTCGTCATGCACCAGGGAGGCGATGTGCACCATCTCCAAAATGACCGAAAGGCGTGTGTGATCCGCCGACTTGCCACCTGTGGCACCGCCTGCCAGCAGAGCCAGGGCTGGACGGATGCGCTTCCCCGCTGCCTGGCAGACATAGCTGACATAACCTTCCACGGCTGGATCAAAGGCCCGAGCTTGTTCGCGAATGGATTTCTCGACGATCTCGAGATCAGAACGAACGAGTTCGAAAGGAAAAACAGGGGTGGAAGCGCTGGCGGGGGGATTTTTCATGAACAGGGCGTGGCTGGCAGCGCCGGGGGGACTGAAATCTGACTCTTACTACGTGGCGCACCGACTTTCGTGAGTCAATTACGACCTGCATGGAATCTGTGGCTGAACTTTCAGAAAGGTTATTGCGGCTGAAAGCTGTGAAAACCGCCATTTCCCCAGCGAAACCCTGATCCCAGGCTGAAAACCGGCCTTTTTGCCTCCCTGAATTTAGGGACGGCGGCGGCGGGTAAACAGCGCTAGCCCACCAAAAACCAAAAAAATAGCCCGCGACGGCTCCGGCACCAGGGTGATGCTGAGGACACCTGAGGTGAACAAATCCGAGGTATTCCACACCAGGCCATCGGGCAGTGAGGGAAGGTCAAACTGGGCCACGCTGCCAGCGATGGGTCCCGTGAGCCCCGTCCAGTCAAATAACCGCCATTGGTCATTCGCGGCCCAGGCGGTCAGGCCAGTGGGATTGGCCACTTTTAAAATCGTGGTGCTGGTCAGGTCCAGCCCGCCCAGGATGATGGCCCGGTCTGCCGCAGCGGCGATACCCGTATTGTCGCCCAAACCTGCCCCCGAAAAGAGATCGAAGTCCAGGATGGAGCCCGTCTGCAAGGTGAGTAGGCCCGTGCCCGTCGTCTGCAAAGTCAGCAGACCTGCCACTGTGGGCGTGGCCCCGGGCAGTTCCGTGCCGATCTGGAGGGTGGCCCCGGTGAGGGTGATGTTTCGGTCTGCCCCGGCGAGGATACGGCCACTGCCGCCCAGGGTGGCTCCAGCGGCGACCGTGACATTTCCTGTGCCCGTGGCGGAACCGCTACCGATGAGGTTGCTCACTAAAAGGGTGCCAGCATCCACCAGCGTGCCGCCGCTGTGGGTGCTATCTCCGGTGAGGGTCCACGTTCCCAGCCCGGCTTTTTGCAGCACGGTGCCGACGCTGCCGTTGTTTCCGATGCTGACGATCTCATTGGCTCCTTGGTTGGTTCCCGTCAGGCGCAGGGTGCGGGTGGCGGTGACGTTTGTGCCCGTGGAGGTGAAGGGGGCGGTGAACTTCACGCTGCCGACGCCGTTGTTTTCCAGCACAGCTAGCACCGTCTGCACGGTGGTGACGGAATTGGAAATCTGAATGGGCCGATCGGTGGTCGCATCACTGCTGCCCACATAACGCAACGCCCCGATGACATGAAGGACGGTGGTATTGCCGCCACTGGCCAACTCGATGACTCCATTGCTTGTGCCTGTGCCCAGAGAACTAGCGGTGCCCTGATTGGCCAGCACCGAGGCCTCCACCGTGGCATTGCGGATGAGGGTCTGGCCCGCATAAGTATTCGCCGGGCCCAGAGGGAGAAACATGGTGGTGGGCACCGTGGCGGTGCTGACGGTGGCGACGTCATTCACAGACAGGGAGAGGTTGTTCTCGTTCTCGCCAGCCCCGCCGAGGAATCCTGCGCGGAAGTTGTTGTTAGACGTGACGTTATCCACCATCAGCGTGGAGATGACACTGGCTCCACCGACGATGCGGTTGTCCGTGCCAGTGCCCATGACTTGGAGCCAGTCCACGGTGGTGTTATAAGCGGTGCTGCCGATGCCGAGGATGATCTTGCCACTACGGTCACCCGAGCCCAGGAGGAACTCGGTATTGGAGCTGATGGACCCCGATTGGAAATGCAGGATGCCTTCATGCACGCGCGTGCTGCCCGTGTAGGTGCTGGCCCCGCGCATGACCAGGGTGCCCAGGCCGCCTTTGGTGACAGTAGTGCCGAAACCAGCGGCGTTGACGATGGCAGAATTGATGACCAGCGGGGCGGCGGTGTTGTTTTGAATGATGGGCAGGTCGTTGTTCGCCCCGGCATCCGGTGACTTCAGCGTGCTGGTAGAAATGGTCTGGGTAAAGTTGCCCACAGTGCTGGAAACCAGGATGCCACCAACGGTCAAAATACGCCCCGTGACATCCTGCGCGAGAGTGGTCGTCTGGGCCTGGCCAAAGCGCAGGCTGGTGATGGCCGTGTTTGCCCCCAGTGTGGTGGTGCCCACTCCGGCAGCAATGTCTGCATTGCCCACCAAAGTGGTGGCGGTGGTGGGCGTGTAACCGCCAGAAGGCAAGGCTGAGAGGGGGACGATCTGCCGCACACCGCCGCTGAGGGCCGTGGAGCCTAACCATTCATCTCCGGCAGCGGCATCCAGCGACCACAGGTAAGGCGCACCGAGTGAGGAAGTGAAGATGGCATTGTCCGTGCCGCCCGTTGTCGTGAGGCTGCCAGTGGTGGGCCGGGTGATGCCCACGATGCCGCCGACACCGCGAGTGAAGCTGCCAAAAGAGAGATCTACCCGGGTGGCCCCATTCTGCGCCACCGTGATGTAGCTGGAGCCTCCATGCGCGGTATTCACCCCTGTGGGCACCACTGGGCCAAAAGCTTGGCTATTGCTGGCTCCGCTCTTGCCCGTGATGAGCAGTGTACCGCTATTAAGGTTGAGTTCGTTTGGGATGGCGATGCCACTGTGCAAGATATTCGTGGTAGGGCTGGTGGCGGCGCTGAAGTCCAGGTGCAAAGCCCCGCCATTCAGCGTGGTGATGGTGTTGCCCACTGAGGAGGCCAGCATCACGGTGCCGTTGCCTTCCTTCACAATCGTCAGTGCGCCCGTGCTGGTGCGGGTGATGGGGTCCAGCACATCCATGTTCCCTGCCCCGGCCAGGACTAAGACACGTGCGGTGGTGGCCGTCTGCGTGATGGCGGCCCCGCTGGCGGTATCAAAGATGAGTTTGCCACTGTCTGACTGGATGCGGATGGTGGTGACGCCGCCCAGGGTGATGAGGCCCGTGAGGGTGTTATTGCCGCTGACATTGCGGATGCCACCATTGCTCGCGACCCCGAGGCTCGATATGGAAATGGGTTCTGCCGCGAGGGTGATGCCCCCTGCCAGTTCCAAGGCTGCGCCAGCACTGATGACGGTGGAACCAAAAGTGGTTGCTGAGACACCGAGCGCATTGGCATGTGTGGGCCGCAGGACCCCAGCGCTGATGGTGAGAATGCCGGTGAAATTGTTATCCCCTCCCAGAGTCAGGCTGCCATTACCCGTCTTGGTCAGCAAGCCCGTCGCAATGTTGATGCGCCCATTGATGGCCGTATCTCCACGACCGCCAATGTTTAAATTCACCGTGCCTGTGATGGCATTCGTGGCAGGGGTCGTGGCCTGGATGGTCAGCAAACCCGCATCGGAAGTGAAGGTGGAATTCCCCACCAAGGTCATCAGCCCGGTGAGCGTATTATTGCCACTGACATTGCGAAGAACGCCATCCACGGCCGTGCTGACCCCCACGCCAGAAAGGGTCACAGGACGACTGAAGGTGATGCCATTGGCGAAGCGCAAGGAACCCCCTTCGATGACATTGATGGTGCCACCTGTCGTGCCCAGTGCAGCCCCATTTCGCAGCTCCAGCGCCCCACTCGCCACCACAGTGCCACCCGTGTGGCTGCTGGTCCCCGTGAGGATGGTGGTGGCCCCAGCAGAGCCATTGACCAAGAGGGTCACAGCACCACCGCCGGCATTGTTGGTGATCCCTGAATGAACGGTGAGCAGGGAGCTATTTGAATGATTGGTTAGGAAAAGCTGCCCGGTGCCTGCGCTGGCACCACCCGCAGAAAGTGAACTGGCGACACCGATCTGGCCGATGGTGAGGCTTTTCGCATTCGAAGTGATCTGCACACCCCCGACCACGCCGAGGCGTAAAGTATTGCCTGCACCCGTGAGGACGGTGCGGTCCACCTGCGTATCCGTCATGGAAACGGTGGCTAAGTTCACCACCGCCCCCGTCTGGGTCAGGGGTCCGGTGGAGCTGCTATTCAGCATGAGATGTGAGGTAGCGTCGCTAGTGACAGGCGTGGCGGTCACAGCCGATGTGGTGCCGCTAAAGTTCGTCAAAACACCCCCGGAAACCTGCGCCCAAGTACCCAGACCCACACCCGACTTGTAAGTGGCCCAAGGACCTAAAACCGTATCCGCCATGCTGCTGGTGATGGCACCCGAGGCCGGAGCGGTGAAGGCGACGGTGCCTGTGGTGGTGCGGCTCAAGGTGCCAAAGCTGAGGTTCATCTCACCGCCTGCGCCGGAGGTGAGCTCAATGGAGGAACGAAACCCCTGCACGCTGATGTTGCCCAGGCGCTGGGAATTGATGGTGCCTGCCTTGCCCGTCAACATAAGGACTGAACTGCCGATGTTGCTGCCCAGGAGATCCAGCCCGCCAGGGGCGGCGAGGCCATTGTAAAGAATGTCTTGCTGAGGGGCCGTGGCGGCGGCGTAATCCAGCACGGTCATACCGCCTGTGTAGCCAGAGCTATTGCGCCCCAGCACTGTATTTCCACCATACGTGTTCGCAGCATTGAGCGTCACCGTGCCATCACTTTTGGTTAGGGTGAAACGGTGAAAGGCATAACCGGACCCGCCATCGGTGATGGGGGCACTGATGACCATGCCTGTATTGCCGGAGTGCATGAGCACGCCCGTGCTCCCCGTCATGGTGATGCCGCCCGAAAGGGTCACATTGTTTCCCGTCACCCGGATGGCCGCGTAAGTATTGGCAAACCCCGAGGCCGTGATGGGCATGGCGTAATTGCCGGTGCCGCCCAGGGTCAGCGTGCCATTGTTGCGGATGGTGATGCCGCTGACATTCGAGATCGTTGCCTGGGCGGCGATGCCTGCATAGACGTAACTGCCGATGGTTAACATGCCCGTCAGGTTCGGGTTGGAGAGCATGTTTAAATTCACGAACTGGGTGGCTGTGCCGCCGCTTTTCTGAAGGGTCAGATTGCTCCCCTGAAAGGCAAGATTCGTCCCAAAACTGACAAACTGGGAACCGCCCGAGGAAAAGTCTGCGAACTGGATGAGGCCACCATCACCGAAGTTCAGCACCGTATTGGCCACAGCTCCATTGAGGGCATACTGCTGGCCCGCGACAGGTGTGGCGGTACCCAGCGCCAGGAAATTCATGCCCTTCAAATTCATATTGCCGGAAATGCTCACCGTATTGGCAGACGCTGGCGTGGTGCTGCCGAACTGGGCCGTCTCCAGCCCCGTGTTACCCCACAGCACGTTCGCATTGGTGGAGTCCAGCCAGTTCGCCACCGTGGTGTTCCAAGTACCGTTGCCATTTTGCAAACCAGGGGTGCCAGGGGTAGCATCCCAGGTCAGCACTTGGGCCACTAGGCGAGGCGGCAGTGCCAAGTAGGTTTGGCAAAGCAGCAGAATGGCTACACTAAAGGGCCGAATCCACGCGGAGAGCTGGTGGGCAGCAGGGTGCAGGGGGGATTTCATAAGGGATGGGCCACCCCAGCGGTGACTCGCATCCGTGGACTTCCATCGGTAAGAAGAACCGGTTTTTCACAAGACGTTTGGGGGGATGCCTAACAAACCAAGCATCGGCCATGCCATGCGCTCACCTCACCGGCTAGCTGGGCACATTAATACAGGAATCGGTTCTGCCGTCACCTGCGCCCCGGATCACTCCAGCCCTAACAAACGCTGTGACTCTTCCAGCAAAAATTTGGTATCGGTGAAGGGTTCCCAGCTCACGTCCCACCAGCGCAGGCGGCCCTGGGCATCCACCAAAACGGCGGCGTGGAGGGGCTCCTCCTCAAAGTCATCGTAGGCTTTGAAGGTCTTGAACATGGCGAGGCTAGGGTCGCAGTAGATGGGGAAAGGTGGCAGCTTTTTCGTCGTCATCTGCTCCGTGATGCGGCCTGCCAGAGACATGGGCTCCAGGGTAATGGCGGCCATTTGAATCCCGGCTTTCTCAAAATCTGCGGAGACTTTAGAAAAGGCATTGATCTGGGTCATGCAGTGCGTGCAAGCGCTGCCGAGATAGAAAAGCAGGAGGTGCGGTTTGCCTGCGAGTGAGGAACTGTCCACAGCTTTGCCCTCCAGCGTCAGGGCCTCCCACTTCGGCCCCACCGGGGGCTGCCAGTGCATGGGACCCAGGGTCTCCAGCGCCGGGCGGACGCCGCTGTCCTTACGCTGAGGGGCTGCGGCCTGCCAGTTCCCCTGAATGCCCAGTGTGGGGGCCAGGGCGGTGAGGCGCTTGGCTAGGGGCAGATCTTTGTCCATGGCGAAGGCGAGTTTGCCCGCCTGCTCCAGGGCTTTTTTGGCTTCGTCTTTTTTGCCCAAGGCTGCCAGAAGTTCGGCCTTGGCGGCAAAGCCAGCGAGGTCCTGGGGAAACTCTTTGATGTCCTCCTCGGCCTTCTTTTTGTCGCCCAAGGTGAGCCACAGAAAGGCAGCCCTCTCCGGAGGCATGGAGCCGGCAGCGTCCAAGACCTTGGCGGCGTCTTTGCTTTTCGACAGGATGGCTTTCAGGGCCCGCAATTCCTTAAGCGTGCTCACGGCGGGGCCTTCATTCGGTTTGTCCTTGGTGACGACCTCGGGGGTTTTAGGCTTGGCCTCGTTGCCTTTGGTTGCCTTGACTTTGTCGGCCTCTTTGGCCTTCTCGGCTTTGGCTTTGTCCGCCGCGACCTTGGCTTTCGCGATGGCTTTGCGATTCAACTCTTCAAGCTGGGTAATGTTGGTTTCGAGAGCTTTGAGATCCCCTTTGTAATAGAAAGCCAAAGCACGAGCCTCGCGTCGGGCGATTTCGATCTGGTCATGGTCCACCGCTTTGAGAAGAGGGCCATCCGTGAGCGTCAGCACCTCGTCCCACAGTTCCCATTTTGTTAGTGTATCGATAAGGCGCAGAGGGCCATAGTTGGCGCTGCCTTTGCCCAGATGGTTATACTTCGGGTGACGTGGATTGCTGATCAGACTTTTGGCTAGGCCGATGGCGTCTTTGGCGCGACCCAGTTCATTATACGTGCGCACCAGCCACTCTTCATTGTGCGCGTAATTGTGGATCTGGTCTGGCAGGATCCGGTTTTCGATCATGTAGGCGTGATCCACACGAGTGCTGGCTTCCTGCTGCCAGGCCGCATCGTCCTGACGTTTCAGCTTGGAAAAGGTGTGCCCGGACATGTGCCACATGTGGGCGATGGCCGGAGCGATCTGGCCATTCTGCGCGGCGGATTTCAGGGCCTGTCCAGGCTTGGGGCCGTCCCAGAGGTGGATGCGGTAGTGATGCGCGGGATGCTCTGGATTGGCGGCGAAAACTTGGTCCAGCAGGGCATTGAGCGCCATGGGGCTGGAAAGAGGCGCATCGCCCTTGGCATGCCAGATTTTCCAGGCCAGGAAGGCCTTTGCTTCCACGTCATCGCCATGCTCCTGGACGATGGTTTCCAGGTCGCGAATGAAATCCAAAGCGCGCTGTTTTTTATCCCGTTTGTCCTCCTTGTAAAAGGTCTCCAGGGTGGCGATCCACAACTTCTCACGCGCACTCGCTTTCTCCTTCAGCGCGGTGGCTTTTTTGATGAACTGCTTCGCCCGTGCTTCGTTGTTCACGTTGGCCATCGTCAGGCCCCAGTAGGCCATGGCGCAGTCTTTATCCAAGAGCGCAACCTGTCGGAAGGAGCGCTCCGCCTCGTAATACCAAAAACCATGAAGCTGGCCGACTCCCTGATTGAAAAACTTCTGCGCTTCCGCGTTCTTGGTAGAGATTTTAAAGTCCACCTTCCCTGTGCCCGGCATCAATACTGCTGCCTGTCGCGGCCCCTCATTGAAGGCCTCCCCATGGAGCGAGTGCCCAGGCAGAGGATCTGCCGCTGGACAGGCCAGGGCGAAGCTGAAGGAAAGAAACAAAGAAAGGCGCGGGTGCATGAAGGCTGGTATGCATAACGGCTAAGCCCGCACGAATCCTTCCGCAAGGCACTGAATCAGACCTTGCGCCAGCGTTTGGCCTTGAACTCATGTCGCGGCAGGCTGTCCGCCTCCACCAGCCGCACGGGAATGCGCATGGAGAAAGTATCGCGCAGCTTGGCCTCCAGGCGTTTGATGAGGGCTTTGGAAACATTGCCCGGCACCTCGATGAGGAGTTCGATCTCGTCCATGGCATCCACCTTGCGCTGTTCCACCATGAATTCCGCGATCTCGCTAAACTGCCTCACCACGGCCTCGACCGCGCTGGGATAAACATTCACGCCCCGCACCACCACCATGTCGTCCACGCGGCTGAGCACGCCCCCTTCCAGCGCCAATCGGCCCTGCCACAGGCGCTTTTTCACCCAGTCGCCCGTGCGGTAGCGCAGCAGTGGCCCAGCGGTGCGATCCAGCGTAGTCAGCACCAATTCCCCACACTCACCTTCGTTCACTTCCAGGCCGGTGGCGGGATCTATGACCTCGGCCAAATAAGCCTCCTCAATGACCACGAGCTGACCGGGAACGGCAGTAGTTTCATAACTCACGGGGCCCACCTCCGTCATGCCATGGTGATCATACACGCGAGCATTCCACAGTTTTTCAATGCGGGCGCGCACCTCAGGGATGCTGCCGCCGGGCTCACCAGCGACGATGATTTTCTGCACGCGCAGGGACAGGTGTTCCACCCCGCTGGCCTCGCCGATCATCTCGCCCAAACGCAGGGCATAGGTAGGCGTACAGCACAGGACGGTGGCTCCGTAACGGGCCATCATTTCCAAACGAGCCTGACTGGAAAGACCGCCGCTAGGGAGGGTGAGGTAGTGGCCATTGGCCGCCTCATAGGCGGTCCAAAAACCCAGAAAAGGCCCGAAGGAAAATGCGAAGAAGATGCGGTCTTTCCCTGCCACCAGATCCGCGCCATCATAGACATGACGCCAGCATTTCAGCATGGCCTCCCAGCTTTCTGGGGTATCCAGCCAGGCCACGGGCTGGCCACTACTGGTGCCGCTGGTCTGGCAAAAGCGCGTGTAGGACTCCAGAGGTTGAGTCAAGTGCGTGCCAAAGGGCGGGTGGGCGAGGCGGTCTGCCAGCAGCTCCTCCTTCAGGGTGAAAGGCACCTGCTGGATAAAATCCTCCACGCCATCCATCGACGAGACGACGACCTTGGCCGCCTGAAATTTGTGGGCGTAAAATCCGCCCGCGCCATTCACGGTGACGAGAATGGAACGCAGCTTGCGCCATTGGTTGGAACGCAGGCGGTCACGATCTATGGGGGAACTCACATCAGCCACGGTGAAGGGTTGGCGAGCAGCCTGGACGGGTCAAACAGAGATGCGTTCGCGTCGGTAGATCATCCCAGGCTGCGCACGGCCCCGTAAGCTCCGGCATCATCGCCCAAAGCCGCCAGCACCAGCCGCACCTGATGGCCTCCGGGTCGCCATTCATACTGATCCAAAAAGGTGGCCAGAGGCTGCAACAGACGATCCCCTGCCCCGGTGGCGATGCCACCGCCTAGAATGATGAGCTCAGGGTCCAGCACATTGATGAGACTGGCCAACCCCGCCGCGAGATGACGCACGGACTCCAGCCAGATTTTTTCCGCCTGGGCATCCCCCGCAGTACTGGCCGCCAGCAATGCATGGGTGGTGGCATACTGGCCTTTTCCACGCGCTTGCAGGGTCTTGTTGCCGATGGCCACCTCCAGACTGCCCGGCGTGCCAAAGAGATCCACCGGCGCATTGAGATCTGTGGTGATGTGCCCCAGGTGCCCGGCGCGGCCCAGGGCCCCTTTCAGCAAACGTCCGCCGCTGTAAATCGCCCCGCCCACACCTGTTCCCAGCGTGATCATAAACACATCCTGGCAGCCCTGCGCCGCGCCCACCCACACCTCGCCTAACAGGGCGGCCTGCGCGTCATTGAGCACATTCACCCGCCGATCGAGAAAGCTGGGCCAGTCCAACTTTTCCAGCCCGTGCATCCGCCCTGGCATCCACTGGATGCAGTGCCCCTCAGGATGGGCCAACCCGGGCGCGGAGAGCCCCACGGGCAGCTTTTGCCCTCCAGCGAGGGTTTCCAACTCCGCCACGATGCCGCGCACGGTGAGGGCAAACAGCGGCAGGCCATCCGCGAATTCGCCATCCTGCGTGGGCCGAGAGAGATGCGTGATCTGCCTGCCCGTTCGGCTTTCGATGAGCGCGGCCTTGATATTGGTGCCGCCGAGGTCAATGCCGATGGCGAGATCGCTGAATGATGCATTCATGGTTAGGCTAAGATTCGCGCCCCTCCGAAACGGTCCACCCACCATCCACCGCCAGCACCTGCCCGGTGATGAACTTTGCCGCGCGCGATAGCAGGAAAAGGGCGGCCCCTTCCACATCCTCCGGGCTGCCCACACGCCCGCCATCCAGCGGCTGCTTGGCCGCGACAAAACGGACGATAGCCTCATTTCCCACGGCCCGCTGGGACATGGGAGTCTCCACCAAAGCGGGTGCGATGACATTCACCCGGATGTTTTGCTTGGCGTAGTAACTGGCGATGGATTGGCTGAAACCGACGATGCCCGCCTTCGCCGCCGCATAGGCATGGCTGGCAAAAAACTCCGGCGAGGGCGACCAGCCGAGGACGCTGCCCATGTTGAGGATGCAGCCGCCACCGCCCTGGTGGAGAAACTGCCGCACTGCCGCGCGATTCGACAGGATGAGGGAACCAAGATTGAGATCCAGCGTGTAGCTGAGGCCTGCATCCGTCAGCTCATGCAAAGGGCCATCTCCACGCGAGCGACCACTGCCGCCGGCGACATGATAGAGGGCATCCAACCGCCCGAAGTTTTCCACCGCGAGCGCCACCGCTTTCTCCGCCGTTTCAGGCAGGCTGGCATCTCCGGCGAACCCACAGGCCCCCCTGCCTAGGGTCTGCAAAGCCGACTGCACATTGGCCTCGCTGCGACTGGTGACGACCACGCGCGCCCCATTGGCCACCAAAGCCTGCGCCGCGGACAGCCCCAGCCCCGTGGTGCCGCCCATGACGACCACGGACATTCCTTCGACATCGTAGCGAGTGTTCATGACGGGTGACTATTCCGAGCGCATCCGCCCTGACAAGCCCCACAGCGGATGCTCCATGAAACAAGGCCGTTTGCACCAAGGGGTGTCTGCGAGCAGTGTCGCTACGAGTTGGGGCGAATTCATCACTCGGAGAGTGATGACTACTCTACTTGCGAGCTAAAGCTCGGGAGTACTTTGCTAGCCCTTACGCAAGGATCTCTTTCACCACATGTCCGTGGACATCGGTGAGGCGGAAGTCACGCCCGGCATAGTTGAAGGTGAGCTTCTCATGATCCAGGCCTAACAAATGAAGGACTGTCGCATGGAGATCATGCATGTGTACTTTGCCCTCCACCGCCTGGAAGCCGATGTCATCCGTGGCCCCATGGGCAAAACCTGCTTTCACGCCGCCACCTGCCAGCCAGACGGTGAATCCGGCGGGGTTGTGGTCGCGCCCAGTGCCGTTTCTTTCAGCGTAGGGGGTGCGGCCAAATTCGCCGCCCCACCAGACGAGGGTGTCTTCCAGCAGACCACGCTGCTTGAGATCGGTGAGCAGCCCGGCGATGGGCTTGTCCACCGCCGCCGCGTGATCGCCATGCTTGGGCAGATTGCTGTGCTGATCCCAGGCTGGATTGTTGGAGTTGTCGCCGTAATTGACCTGGATGTAGCGTACCCCCTGCTCAGCCATTCGGCGGGCCATCAGGCACTGGCGGCCAAAGTTATCCGTGGTCTTTTCCCCGATGCCGTAGAGGTTCAACGTAGATTCGGATTCCTGGGCGAGGTCCAGCGCATCGGGCGCTTTGTTCTGCATGCGCCAGGCGAGTTCGTAGCTCTGGATCACAGCCTCGATCTCATTATCTCCAGGGCGAAGCTGCTGAGCATTCAGAGCGCCTAACAACTCATACTGCCGCCGCTGCTGCTCCGGTGTCCAGGTGGTGTTGACGATGTTTTTGATGGTGGCCTCTTTGCTCGGCAGGCCACTGCGACCCAGGGGGGTGCCTTGATAAAGCGCAGGCAGGAAGGCATTGCCATAATTGCGCGGCCCGCCATTGCCCAGGCTAGGGCTGATGGTGACAAAACCGGGCAGATTTTCATTTTCCGTTCCCAGTCCATACATCACCCACGCGCCCATGCTGGGGCGGATGAAGCTGGTGGTTCCCGTGTGCATAAACAGCGTGGCTGGGCCATGCGCCACGCCTTCTGTATGCATGCCATGCAGGAAGCACAGGTCATCCACATGGCGATTGATGTGAGGGAAAAGATTGGAGGCCCAGCGCCCGGATTCACCATGCTGGGCAAATTCCCACAGGGGCTGCTTTAGCCGCTGGGGAGATCCCTTGCCCGTCTTCGCCACCGTGCGTGGATCGGCAATATCAATGATCTTTTGGTCATCCTTCAGCAGCCGAGGCTTGTAATCATAAGAGTCCACATGGCTGACCCCGCCCTGCATGAAGAGGAAGATGACCCGCTTGGCCCTGGGTGCATGATGCGGCTGCCTTCCCATGCCAGGAGTGCCCGCCGCCCACGCCTGCCGCTGCGCCAGCGCAGACGCGGCGAGATACCCGAAACCACACCCGGTGGTCTGGAGAAAGGAACGTCGGGAGGAGAACATGCGGTTAGAACGTAGGGAGCATGCCTTTTTTTGCGTGGCAGACCAAGATCATATTCCGCCTTCGGCATTGAATATTAAATTCAGGTGTGGCAATCTTAAATCACGATGTCAGCAGGCATTCCCACATCCGACCAACTTCTACTGGCCGAAGTGACCGAACGTTTGTCCAAAGTCGAACAAAACGAATTGGACGCGGTGAATCGTTTTCTAAAGAAGTTGGAGATGCTTAGACTGCGCCGCTCCATCGGCCAAGCAATTGACCAAGCCGATGCAGCGGGACTGATGACTCAAGTAGAAGATTCGATCCGCGAATTTCGTGAGCGTCAGCCTTACCGCTGATGATTGTCTGCATCGATACCAATGTGATCCTACCGATGCTCAGCCTTCGGCACCCTTTTAGCCGTATCCTCGATGCCTGGATGGACGGTCACTTTTCATTAGCCGTTTCCAACGAGATCCTCACCGAGTATGAAGAAATCATTCGCCCTCGTATTGGAAGTGACCGGTGGTTAGATTTCCTTTCGCTGCTTCAGTTAGGGGCAGAACTG
This sequence comes from Prosthecobacter algae, assembly GCF_039542385.1. Taxonomy (NCBI): domain Bacteria; kingdom Pseudomonadati; phylum Verrucomicrobiota; class Verrucomicrobiia; order Verrucomicrobiales; family Verrucomicrobiaceae; genus Prosthecobacter; species Prosthecobacter algae. The sequence goes on from NZ_BAABIA010000012.1 coordinate 62,798, forward strand.
AACGGAAATTTGGTGCGTATCCAGCCGAGCTTCAGATTTAACGTCATTCAGGTGGACCCTGACGATAACAAATTTTCTGACTGCGCAATTGCGGCTGATGCTTAATGGGTCATCACGCAGGACAAACATTTTAATGCGCTAATCAACAGTGGATACCGTCCCAGGCCTATGGCCCCAGAGGCTTTTATCGCGGTCTTGGTTTGAAAACTCGGCTGATAAGACGTCCAGATCGCATTCCAGTCTCGACAATCTCCTGCGCTCGTTTTTTGATCAGGAAACTCCCGCCTATGACTGACGCCTCCTCCTTTCTCCGCTCTGCATTTTCCCTCTTGGCCGCAGGCTTGTTGATGAGCAGTTGCAGCTCGGCCCCGAAGGAGGAGTCCGGCCAGGCCGGACCACCCAAACGGGACGATAGTTTCTGGATCGGTGATCAGGTGGCAGGCAGCCCCAAGCTGGTGATTGATCTATCTGAGCAGCGCCTCCGCTATTACAAAGGCGGCAAGCTGGTGGGCCTATCCCCCATTTCCTCCGGCCGAGACGGGCATGACACCCCCACGGGCAGTTTCAAGATCACCCAGAAAGATGTCTATCATCGCTCGTCCATCTACGGAGCCTATGTGGATGCCCAGGGAAACGTGGTGGTGGAGGATGTCGATTCGCGCATTGACCCATGCCCAGCGGGAGCCCGGTTTGTTGGGGCCAAGATGCATTACTTCATGCGCGTGGTGGGGGCAGTGGGCATGCACGAAGGTCACCTGCCAGGGTATCCCGCCTCGCATGGCTGCATCCGCCTACCCACCAAGATGGCCTCCATCTTTTATCATGCCACTCCGCACGGCACTCCCGTGCAGGTGACGGGCAATGCAGCCTTCGCCAAGTATGAACCTCCGGTGCCCCTTGCCCCTGCGACTCCCGAAAAGGTGAAGAAGCCAAAAACTAAGACTTCCAATGGCGGGATGCGCCCAGGAAGCCGCAAAAAGGCCCCTAAACGGGCGACGGTGCCACCTGGGACCACACTTTACCTCTGAGGCGTGATTTCTAAACTGCCCTGCTGAGAAGAAAGACGCGCATGCAAGCTTGAGTCCGCCTGGACTTTCGCGACCATGCTGCATGACCCGCACCGAAGCCTACCTAGCCCTAAACCTGATACCCCAAGTAGGGCCGGTGCGCATCCGGAGGCTGGTGCAGGCTTTTGGTTCACCTGAGGCAGCGCTCCGGGCCAAGGCCTCCGAAATCGCCCAAGTGGAAAGTTTTGGCCCGAAGCAGGCGGAGGCCATCGTAGCCTGGGAAAGTGAGGTGGAACTAGAGAACGAGCTGCGCAAGGTCCAAGATCGTGGCCTGACCTTGCTGACACAGGAGGATGAGCTCTACCCGCCACTGCTCAAGGGCATCTACGATGCGCCCATCCTGCTCTACGTATGGGGGGAACTGCAAAAGCGCGACCACCAAGCGATCGGCGTGGTGGGCAGTCGCCACGCGACGATCTACGGCATGAATGCGACCAAGAAACTCAGCTTTCAGATCGCCTATGCAGGCTACACCGTCATCAGCGGTCTGGCACGTGGCATCGATACCGCCGCACATGAGGCCGCCCTGGCCGCCAAAGGGCGCACCGTGGCGGTCATCGGCTCTGGGATGGGCAAGCTGTACCCGCCTGAAAACATGGCCCTGGCCCAGCGAATTGCCGAAAATGGGGCCGTCATCAGCGAATACCCCGTAGATCGAATGGCGGATAGACAGACCTTTCCCTATCGAAACCGAGTGGTGGCAGGCTGGGGCAGTGGGCTACTGGTGGTGGAGGCCCCGATCAAGAGCGGCTCCCTCATCACCGCGCAGCAGGCCACGGAGCAGGGCCGCTCCGTCTATGCGGTGCCAGGCCCCATTGACAAACCCACCTCCAGCGGCTGCAATCGCCTCATTCAGCAAGGAGCCAAGCTGGTCATGGATGCAGCAGACATCCTGGATGACCTCACCACCCTCTTCCCCACGGCCCCCATAGCTCCGAAGGTGGAGCCCGTCTCCTCCCCTGCGAACCTGACGCTGGATGAAAAAATCCTCTATCAGACCCTGAATACAGAGGAACTGCACATCGACGAGATCACTGGCCGCTCCGGTCTGGCAGCAGGCACCGTGAACGTCAATCTCATGCGACTGGAAATGAAACGCCTAGTCCGCGCGTTGCCTGGCCGGCGTTATGTTCGTGTCGGATGAATGATTCCTCGCCTCTTGCCGATGCGTATCCCTTGCGTTAAACATCGCGCCCCTTTCTGCTCCCGATCCTATGCGCATCCTCCATCTCACGCCCGGCACCGGCAACTTTCACTGCGGAAGTTGCCTCCGAGATCATGCGCTCATCAAGGCCCTGCGCTCTCGCGGGCATGATGCCATCATGGCCCCGCTCTACCTCCCCCTGGTGACGGACCGCGAGGCACCCAATCCTGAGATCGGCATCCGGGTGGGCGGGATTTCCCTGTATTTGCAGCAAAAACTGTCCTGGTTCCGTTTTGTGCCCCGATTTATCCACCGCTGGCTGGATAAACCCGAGCGACTGCGTTTTGCCTCCAAATTCATGGGCATGACTAGCCCGCGTGATCTGGGTGAAATGGCCTTGGGTGCCTTGCAAGGTGAAGGCGGCCGCCAGTGGCCGGAGTGGAAGCGCCTCATCGAATGGATCCGGACCGATGGCCGGCCTGACGTGATCTCCCTTTCCAACAGCCTTCTCATCGGCCTGTGCCCGGCCATTGAGCGCGACCTCGGCATCCCAGTCGTTGTGTCCCTACAGGGGGAAGATTCCTTTTTGGATACTTTGATCGAGCCCTACCGCAGTCAGTCGTGGGCTGCAATGCGGATGAATGCGCAGCATGTCTCGCGCTTCGTCGCCCCCAGCCAGTTTTACGCCCGCGTCATGCAGGAAAAACTGGGCGTCGGGGAAGAGAAAATGTCCGTGGTTTACAACGGTCTCGATGCCAACTCCTTCGGTGTGGCCGAGCCCGACCCCAACTGGCCCGTCATAGGCTACTTTGCCCGCATGATTCATGGCAAAGGTCTCACCACCCTGGTGGATGCCTACATTGAACTCTCCAAACGCGGCACGGTCCCACGTGTAAAACTGAAAATCGGCGGAGCCAAAACCGCTTCCGATGACAAGTACGTCGATGAGTTGAAAAAGAAACTCCAACAGGCTGGTCTGACTCAGCGCGTGGAGTGGCACCCCAACCTGAATTTTTCCGACAAGGTGAAGTTCTTCCGCAATCTCACCGTCATGTCCGTACCTGCGACTTATGGCGAGGCCTTTGGCCTTTACATCGTCGAGGCCATGGCCAGCGGCGTGCCCGTGGTGCAGCCAGATCACGGGGCCTTCCCTGAACTCATCGCCGCCTCGGGTGGTGGCGTATTGTGCGCACCCGATGACGTCAATGCACTGGCGGATGCGTTGGAAACCTTGCTGCAGGATGACCACCAGCGCGAGCAGATCACCAACCGTGGCCTGCAAGGTGTGCGCAACGAATTCAGCGCCGCCCGCATGGCCGAACGCTTCGACGAAGTCCTCACCGCAGCACGTGGTTAGGCCTGCCATTGGAGCGCAGGGACAGTATTCATCACTCTCCGAGTGATGCGTTCGCCCCAACCCGTAGCTGCCTGCGCCAGCAGGTGGGTTTGGGAGCGAGCGAGGACATGGGAGTATCTTGAAAAGCCTGGAAGCCCTCACACTTTGAGCGTCTCACCAAAGCCTCACCTCCTGCATTGCCACGAGGCGTAGGCCCGCTATGCTGGGGATATGAAGTCTGCCCTGCTCCTGCCGCTGTTGGTTTGCCTCAGTCTGCTGGCCTTTCTCGGCCATGGCCAGGCGCAGACAGGCAGTTATAAAGGGAAAGTAGTCATCATCCCCGTGGGTGAGGAGGATCTCATCGCCCGCGCCCGGTTTGAATTCATGTCCCGCACGCTGGAACGCTGCACGAATGAAGGGGCCGAAGCCGTCATCTTCGATCTGGATACCCCCGGTGGACTCCTCTGGGACACGGTGGACCTCATGATGAATGACCTGCAAAAGCTGAAGCCGCGCAGCTTTGCCTTCGTCAACAAACGCGCCCTTTCTGCCGGGGCCATGATCGCGGTGGCTACCGATGGCATCTACATGGCCCCCACCAGCACCGCCGGGGCTGCCACCCCCATCTATGGCAATGCCCAGGAAATGGGCGATGCCGAACGTGCCAAGATGAACTCCGCCACCATGGGCATGGCCCGCGCTGTGGCCAAACGCAAAGGTCATGATCCGCGAGTCATTGAGGCCATGATTGACATGAGCCGCGAGCTGAAAGTGGGCGACCTTGTGCTGGATACGAAGGACTCCATCCTCACTCTGGATGCCCAGGAAGCGACGATGCAACTGGATGGCAAACCCGTCTTTGCCAAAGGCATTGTGGACAGCCTGGATGACATCAAAAAGGCCGAGGGGCTGAAAGGTGCCACGATCATTGCCGAACCCACCCTGTTCGAGGTCATCGCCATCTGGGTCACCAAATATGCAGCCATCCTCATCCTCATCGGCGTGGCGGGCGGCTATCTGGAAATGCAGACCCCAGGTTTTGGCATCCCTGGATTTGTCTCCATCGCCGCTTTCAGCCTGTTCTTCTTTGGTCACTATGTGGCAGGCAGCCTCGTGGGCCAGGAGACGGCAGTGGTCGCTGCACTGTTTGTCATCGGCGTGTTTCTGCTCATCATTGAGCTGGCGATCTTCCCCGGCCTGCTGGTACCGGGCATCCTCGGCTTCATCCTCATCATGGTGGCCCTGGTTTACACCATGTCTGCCTGGGAGGTGCCGCTGCCCGCCCCACTGCCCGGCGACAGCAAGGAAGTCCCGCAGGAAGTGGGCTTCAACCTCCAAGTCTATGCCCTCGGTCTGCGCAACTTTGCGTTAGGCATCTTGGGTGCAGGCGTGCTCATTCTGGCCATATTCCGCTTTCTGCCAGAGACCGGTCCCTTTAAGAAACTGGTGCTCACCTCCGCCATTGATGGAGGCGAGGCGAAGACGATCCCCGCAGCGACCGTGACCGTGGGCGATGAAGGCCATGCCTGCAGCGCCCTGCGCCCCTACGGCACCGTACAGTTTGGCGAGCGTCGAGTCGAAGCCATGGTGGAAGGCGGTTACCTGGCCAATGGCACCCCCGTCCGCATTCGTGAAATCCAGGGGCCAAAGATCATCGTGGAGCCCTTTGCGTAACTTGTCAGAGCTGGGGATGAAACCTACTTCGCCCCCGCCAACGCTGCCTTGATCTCCTGCGCGACTTTCTGCGCGAGGTAGTCGGAGCCTGCCTCATGATAATGCACATCCTGCTTCTTCTGCATCTCGGCTAGCTTGGGGGTGATCCAGGCATTGAGATCATTGATAGTCACCCCATTTTCCTGCATCACCTTGGCAGCGATGGCGTTGTATTCACTCACTTCACCAAACTCGCGCGGCGGGATGAGCGGGCCTTTGGGAATGGGGGTCGTGGTGGCCCAGATCAGCTTGGCTCCAGTCTTCTTCAGCCGTGTCACCAGCGTGCGCAGATTCGCCTCATAGTCCGCCGCTTCCACTTGGCGTTTGCCATCCGGCATGAACTTCAAATCATGGATGCCCCAGTTAAAATGGATGACCGCCCATGGGCCGTAACCTAGCCATTTGTCCAGGTTCGCCACGCCATTTTTGGTCGGCCCGCCGTTTTGAGGGATGCGATGCACATTGGCCACACCTTCCAGCAACTTTCGGGTCGGCAGGGTGTAGCCCATGGAGATCGAATCCCCGATCAAAAGCACTCGAGGCAGGCCAGCCACATCCTGCACAGGCACGATGGACGGATTTGGCGCGGCCTTCTTGGTGGGAACCTTGGTTTCTTGGGACCAAGCAGGTGCCACGAGGGCCAGTGAGAGCAACGACAGCAGCAGAGGACGAAGTTTCATGAGAAGGATGGACGACGAATCACCGTCCTTCACCGCCCCGGCAAATCCTGCGCCGCCTGCGGAAAGAACGTGAAATCTGAACGCATCTGCATTCCCATGTCCTTCATGCGATTTCAGATTCACGACCTCCGCTTTCATGTGCTGCCCATGCGCACGCGCTTTCCATTTCGTTATGGCATCGCCAGCATGAGCGCCCTTCCCCACTTACTGGTGCGCGTGGAGATGAGCGTGAATGGCAAGACCGTTCAGGGCACTGCCAGCGAGGGCTTGCCACCGAAGTGGTTTACCAAAGATCCGCACACCTACTTCGAGCAGGACTTGGCCGAAATGCTGGCAGTGATCCAGAACGCCTCCCGACTCGCCCGTTTGGCCTCGGCCACGCCCGTCACCTTTTTTGCCTGGTGGCAGACCCTGTATCAGGAGCAGGCGCGCTGGGCCGGAGTGAAACAGGTACCCTCCCTGCTGGCCAACCTGGGTGTGAGCCTCATGGAACGTGCTGTGCTGGATGCCCTCACCAAAGCGGCAGGCACGTATCTGCATTCCTTGTTAGGCTCTGAGAGCCTGGGCATCCATCTCGGAGAGATCCACGAGGAGTTGCACGGTCTTTCGGTGGCTCAGGTCTTGGCCCCAAAGCCTCTGCCGCAGATAAACGTGCGCCACACTGTGGGCCTGGGAGATCCGCTTTTCGCCCAGGACATCCCCGAGGACGAACAACTGCACGATGGCCTGCCGCACGCGCTGGATGAATCCATCCGCGCTTATGGGCTGCGTTATTTCAAAATCAAGGTCTGTGGCCAGCCCGAAACCGACCTGCAGCGGCTGCGTGAGATCACCACCGTCCTCACGCGCGAATGCCACTCCGGTTTTCACGCCACCCTGGATGGCAACGAGCAGTTCCTCGACCTCGCCTCCTTTCGCGACTTTTACGAAACGCTGCGGGCCGAGGCTGCCCTGGCCCCGCTGTTCCAGAACCTCCTGCTCATCGAGCAACCGCTGCACCGCACCCATGCGCTGAAAGAGGATGTCGCCCCTGCTCTCGCTGCCTGGCAGGACGGGCCCGGCCTCATCATTGATGAATCCGATAGCGCATTGACTGACCTGCCCCGCGCACTGGCACTGGGCTACATCGGCACCAGTCACAAGAACTGCAAAGGCATCGTCAAAGGCCTAGCGAATGCAGCCTTGCTGAAGGTGCGCGGGGCCACCTCTTCACGCCCGCTCATCCTTAGCGGCGAAGATTTGGCCAACGTCGGCCCGGTGGCCCTGCTGCAAGATCTGGCCATGATGGCGGCCCTGGGAGTGACCCATGTGGAGCGCAATGGCCACCACTATTTTAAAGGCCTGTCCATGCACCCCGAAGCTGTGCAAAGCGCCGCCCTCCAGCATCACGGCGATCTCTATCGCCAGCACGAAAGCGGCTTCCCCACGCTGAACATCCGCCAAGGTTTGCTGGATCTTCAAAGCGTCAACGCCGCCCCCTTCGGCTGCGCGTTCGAGCTGGATCTGGAAAGCTACGAACCCCTCAACACCTGGATCAAACGCGGCGGCATGACGGAGCTGTAACCTCTCGCCGCCGCCCGTAGCTGCCTGCGCCAGCAGGTGGTTCCCTGAAGGTACAAAGGGTCTTTGTTACGCGAAGGCCTAACCACATCCCTCCACGCCGCGCTTACTGAAAAGGGGATCTTTTGGCGAACGAGATTGTGCCTGCTGCACCCCCTCACCTTGGCCTCTCCCAAAGGGAGAGGGAACGCGCTTTTTGAAGCTCGGGATGGAAGAGCGAACGAGACGATTGATCTTTTGTAAACGAAGGCCAAAACAACGTTCCCCTCGCCCCGCTTGCGGGGAGCAGGGCTGGTGTGAGGGGCGGTCGAAGCTCAAGCAATCCACAACTCAAACTCTCTGGTGTAAACCCCCAGTCGAGCAAACGATGATGGAAGGAAGCGTGAGAAAAACCGTCAAAAGAGCCCAGCCTACCCCACTCGCACATCCAGATACTCCAAAGTCACAGGCTTGCCGCCCAGATGGCGAAACTCAAAGACGTTTTTTCCATTTCGCAAAAGCTCAGCGGGCAGACTCCAGGCACGAAGGGCTTCAGGCAGGCCTAACAAAGAAGGATAAGGGTTTTCAAAAGGCTCGCTGACATCGCTCACACTCTCCAAAAGCGTGCCATTGCAGCGTGCTTCGAGCGTGCGCCCCTCCAGCGTCGCATCGGCCTGGAGGCGCAGTCTTCCCTGCCCTTTCCAGCCTCCAGAGGGCGGGGCCATGTCCAGCTCAAAACTCGTCTTGGCCTTTTCCTTCAATCCACGCGGCAGCACGGGCGGCCTAACATAAGGGTTGTTCCATCCCGTAGCGAGGAACCAATGCTGCGGCGGGGAGGCAAGATCCCCACGTTTTGCCAAAGAGGGCAGCACCGCAAACGGAGGTTCCGCAAAGGGTCCGCGCCCTGGCCCACCGTGCTCACGGTAGTAGGCAAAGTTAAAGAGGCTCACGCCATCCGCCCCACGGGCATAGGCCAGGTGTGCCGTGGTCTCATACTGCTGCGTCGTGGTGCGGCGAAAGGTGAAGGTGTCATACCCCGGCACCAGCTTGCCCCCATTGGCAATCGAGTGGCACATCTCCACATACAGGGCCGCCGATTCCGGCACTTGTTCGCGGATGGTCGCCAGATCCATCTGCTGGGTGGTGAAGTAACTGGCCGAAAGGTTCACCATGTCCAGCCCAGCCGCCACCAGTGCCCGCAGATCAAGCCCCAGGGCATCCAGCCCTTTCATCAGGCATGGCACACGCGCACACAGCCATCGGCGACGCCCATCTCGCTGGGTACGATCCAGCACCACTCGCACTTGCTGGACAAATCCGGTCATGATCTCCTGGCGCTCTTCCAGCGTGGTTTTCTCAGTATCAAAGAAGCTGTAAAAGCGCATGTAATCCAGCTCCAGCCCATCCAGATCGTAGTTCTCGCACAGCTCCGTGATCAGCGCCAGCTTCTGCGCCCGCACCTCGTCATGCAGCCAGTTTTGCACAAGGTCAGCGCCGCGTTTGGAGTCTTTGTTAAACACATACTCCGGATGCTCCACATAATGCCGCGTCACACTCATGCCGATGCTGGTGCCCGGCTTGTCCCCAGGCTTCGGGTCCGTGTACTCCTTGTGATGCGCATCATTGAGCCGAAAGGAAATGAAGGCCGCCTGCTTCGTCTGGCGGCAGCGGTCCACAAAGACCTTCACCACATCGCCACCTTTCAGGACATAGTTGCCAAATGAATCCGGCGCCACGCCGTAGCGCTCTTTGATCCAGGCGTAATGCTCCGCCAATGGCAGCACTTGGCTTGGCCACATGGGCACCATCCCCAGACCCGGCTGGAGAAAATGCGCATCCACCTTCCCCGCCACCTCATCCACCGTGGCCTCCAGCATCGCTGCACGAAACGGTTCGCGTGCCTGGCGAAAGGGACTCACGCAACTCGTGATGTTCGTCGTGTCGTTGCTATACAGCACACGAAACGGGGCTTTCGCCCGAGGGGCCTGGGCATAGGCAAAGGGAGCCGTGGCCAGCGCTGCGGTGGTGGTTTTGAGGAAGTGGCGGCGATGCAGCATGATCCATGAATGCAACGCCTAGAGCGGCTTGTCCATTGCAGCTCATCCCCAGCCTGTTGATCCATTCAGGAGTGGATCTCAGGCCAGCGCCTCCAGCAGCTTGCCATGGATGCCGTCGAAGCCGCCATTGCTGAAAATGACAATCACGTCTCCCGGCTTCGTTTCCGCTTTCAACCGGGCTACGATGGCATCCGTATCGGGTTCATGGAAACAGGCTCTTCCGGCGGCGCTGACGCTCTTCGCCACGATTTCAGGGTCCAGCCGTTCCGTAGCAGCCACCTTTTCAGGATTGGCCACGGCAGCGATGATGGAGCCATCGGCCTCCTTCAGCGCCTCGATGAGTTCATTCTGCAGCACATTGCGGCGGCTCGTGTTCGAGCGCGGTTCAAAGACAGCCCACAGGCGCTGGCCCGGGTACTTTTGACGCAGCCCGCGCAGAGTTTCCCGCAGAGCAGTCGGGTGATGACCAAAGTCATCCATCACCGTCACTCCCCCGGCTACACCGCGCACCTGCTGGCGGCGGCGGATGCCTTTGAAGGTCTCCAACCCAGCCCGGATTTCATCATCGGTTAGGCCAGCATGACGGGCGGCACACACACACATGGCGGCATTGCGCACATTGAATTCACCGATCATCGGCACGCTGAAGGGCACGCCGTTGATCTCAAAGGCCGTGCCCTCGGGACTCGCCTCCGTGATGTGGATGCGCTCGCTACAGCCCTCTCCCGTGCCCACCGTTTTCACCGGGGCATAGCTTTTCAGGGACAGGCAGTTTTTGTCATCGCCATTCAGCAGCACCAGGCCATTGCGCGGCACGCTATTGAGCAGCCGCTGGAACGTCAGCAAGATCGCTGCGAGGTCCGCAAAGATGTCCGCATGATCGAACTCGATGTTGTTTACAATCGCGCACTCCGGCAGGTAGTGGAGGAACTTCGAGCGCTTGTCGAAGTAGGCCGTGTCATACTCGTCCCCTTCGATGACAAACAGGTCACTGTGATTGAAGCGAGCACCGCTGGTGAAGTTCTCCGGCACGCCACCGATCATGAAACCTGGGTTCTTCCCTGCCTGCTCAAAGATCCAGGCCAGCATCGTCGTCGTCGTCGTCTTGCCATGAGTACCGCTGACCACAAAGCTACGCTTCCCCTGGATGACTTCCTGTTTCAGCAGCTCCGCCATGGAGATGTACGGCAGCTTCCGCTCCAGCAGCGTCTCCAGTTCCTCATTGCCACGAGAGATCGCATTGCCCACAATGTAAAGGTCTGCTGAAGGCGGCAGATTCTCCGCCAGATAGCCTTCCGTCAGCGTGATGCCCGCCTGCCGCAATACATCCGACATGGGGGGATAGACCTTTTCGTCCGAGCCCGAGATGGTATAACCGAGAGCGCGGAGAGCTGCGGCGGTGGACCCCATGGCGGTGCCACAGATGCCGATGAAATGGAGATGCTTGGAAGAGGACATGTCAAAAGCCGCACCCGGTCCGGGTACAGAAGTCTCCTCAAGTAGGGCAAGACGGACACCGGGCAAGAAGATTCCGGTAGATTTCCACCCTGGAGCCGACCGCCCTCGCCTGGGGGCGGCCGCATATCCTCCCTAGTTTTGTTCGTCCAGGCATCTTCGCAGCACCTTCAGCAGAGACTCAGCCGTGTATGGCTTGGAAACGAAATGCTTCACCCCCTGCCCGGCCGCCTTGTTCACCGCCTCATTGGTGGAAATGCCGCTGGCAGCGATGATCTTCACCGCCGGGTTCATGTTGCGCAGCACCTTGATGGTGGCCGGCCCATCCATCACCGGCATCATCATGTCCGTCAGCACGATGGCGATGGTAGCTCGATACTGGGCATACAGCGTCACCGCCTCCGCCCCGTCCGCCGCCAGCAGCGCCTTGTAGCCAAAGGCAATCAAAGTCTGCTGGGTGATCTCGCGGATGGTCAGCTCATCATCCACCACCAGCACCGTTTCGCCCTGGCCACGGGGGAACTCTTCCGTCCGCATCTCCATCTCATGCTGGCCGGTGCCTTCACGGGCTGGCAAGTAGAGCCTGAAACTGCTGCCAAGCCCCGGCTGGCTATCTACCCGGATGAAGCCCCCATGGCTTTTCACGATGGCCAGGGAGGTGGACAGGCCCAGACCCGTGCCCTTGCCCAGCTCCTTGGTGGTGAAAAAGGGGTCGAAGATCTGCTCAATGATCCCCTGGGGGATTCCCACCCCAGTATCCGCCACCTCAATCCTGAGATAGGGACCCGGCAACGCATCCAGATTCATGGCCGCGTAATTTTCATCCAGCCTCACATTCTTGGCCTTCACCAGGATGCGCCCGCCCTCCGGCAGGGCATCCCGCGCATTCACACAAAAATTCAGCAGCACCTGATGCAACTGGGTCGGGTCCCCCACCACCGCCCACAGGTCCTCACGGTATTCCGTGATGATCTGGATGTTTTTGGGGAAGGTGTCGCGGGCGATTTTTTCAATGTCGCGGATCAGCATGTGCGCGTGCACATCCATGCGCCGTCCCTCCATGCCTCGGGCAAAGGACAGCACCTGGTTCACCATCTCGGCCCCGCGCTGCGCGCTTTGCGATATCGTCGAAAGGATCTCCTGCCCACTGCGGTCCGTGACCGTCATCTTCAGCAGGTCTATCGCCATCATGATCGGGGCCAGGACGTTGTTCAGGTCGTGCGCAATGCCGCCCGCCAGCGTGCCGATGCTCTCCATGCGCTGGGCACGCAGGAACTGCTGCTCCAGCTTCTTCTTTTCCGTGATGTCCGTATTGATGCACAGCACGGACTTGGGTCGGCCTTCTGTATCCTTCACCATCGTCCAGCGGCATTCGATCACCAGCTTCTTGCCATCCTTGGCCACCTGGTCCAGTTCCCCCACCCATTCCCCCTCCTCGAAGAGCTGTTTGATTGCCCCGATAAAGGCATTCGTCTCATGGTAAAAAACTTCCGTGACCCGCTTGCCCAGCACCTCCTCCGCACTCCACCCATACAGGGCTTCGGCGCTCTTGTTCCAGTAGGTGATCCGATGGTCCAGGTCTCGCACCAGAATGGCGTCCTGCGCCTTGTCCAGCAGCGAGGCCTGTTCCCGGATGCGGGCATCCGCCTCCTGCCGTTCCAGCTCATCCGCCACCCGCGCGGCAAAGATCTTCAGCGTTGAAAGCACCAGCGATGCCTGATCCAGCGGCCTCCGGTAAAAGACGGCCATGATGCCGCTCACCTGCCGCTTCGTGTCCATCAGCGGGATGCCCGCATAGGCTTCGATGCCGTGATCCGCCAGCCAGACATCGTCTGGAAACTCCGCCCGCACATTCTTTTCCAAAATGCAGTTATACCCCAGGCTCACCCCCTCGCAGGGCGTGCCATGCAAGGGATAGGAGATGTTCGGCTCGAACTGCCCGTTCAAGAACACCGCGCGTGTTTCGATCCGCTGCCGGTCGCCGGGCTGCAGGCGCCCCACAAAGCCACCATCCGCATCCAGGGCCTCCACCATGTGGCGGGTGAGGGACTGAAAAAATCCCTCGCCATGCCCGGCCGAAACCGCCTGGGAAACCTTCAGCACCACGTCTTGCATCCGCTGCTTTTCCTGTCGGCTGCGCAGATGGCGGATGCCAAAGGCAAGATCCTCCGCCATCTCCTGCAGCAGCTTGATCTCATCCGCCCCCACCTGCTGGACGTCCGAGGCATACAGCGCCAGGAGGCCAAAGGTTCGCTTTTCATCATGCAAGGGCAGGCAGACGATACCCCTGTAGCCACGGCCGAGAGCTTCCTCCTTCCAGAAAAACCCCGAAGACTCCGTGGCCAGGTCCTCGCAGACCACCGTCTGGCCAGTGCGGATGCAGCGTGCCGCCGGCCCCTGGCCTGAAGGCGCGGTCTCAGACCAACTCAGCCGGATCACATCCAGATAGCCCGCTTCATGCCCTGCATGCGCCATGGGCCGGATGCTTTTCTCCTCATCATGCTGGGCATAGCCCACCCAGGCCAGCCTGTAACCGCCGATTTCCACCGCCAAGCGCGCCACCTCAGCCAGCAGATGCGGCTCATCCGTGGCCCGTACGACGGCTTCATTGCACGCAGACATCATTTGCAGCGCTCGGTTCGTGCGGGCCAACATCAGGTCTGCCAACTTACGCTCCGTGATATCCTGAATGGTCACCACCCAATAGACCGGATCTCCATCTGGGCCTTGGACAATCACCAAATCCACCTGTGCCTCAAAGCTGGCTCCGTCGGTCTTCAGCATGGGCACTTCAAACTTCGCCTGCCCTTCCTCCTGAGCCTGGGTGATCGCTGCCTTCACCCTTTCATGCTGAGACGGCGCGTAAAGATCCATCAGACAAAGCCTCGTGACTTCGGAGGCTTCGCAACCGCGCAGAAGCGCCAGCGCGCGGTTGCACGCAAAGATGCTGAGATCTCCCGGCATGCCGATGAGAATTCCCTGCGCGCAATTTTCAAACGCATCTGCCCACCGCCGCAGCTCAAGCCCCAGCCGCTGCTCATCCTCCAGCACACTCAGCAACGCATTGCGCGATTTCTCCCCCAGTTCCAGCAGTCGACCCGTCTCCTGTTCACTGCGGAGGAGCTGGGCATTCTGTTCCCGCAATTGATCGGCGATGCGTTCCTTTTCAGCCACCTCCAGGGCAAGTTGTCGCGCCTGCATCCGCAGTTCCAGCCTCGCCACCACATTCCGGCTCAAGGTCTGCAAGGCATCCAACTGGGCATCCGTCAGCTTGCGCGGCACACGGTCAATCACACACAGCGTCCCCAGCGGCTGATTGCCCCGGGCCACCAGTGGGGAGCCCGCGTAAAAGCGGATGTCCGGACTGCCCGTCACCAGCGGATTGTCCGCAAACCGGGGATCCTCAGAGGCATCCCGAACTTCCATCACCTGGTCCTTGTGCAAGATCGCATGGGCACAGAAGGCAATGTCGCGGGAGGTCTCATTCCCCGGCATGCCGATCTGGGACTTGAACCACTGACGGCCTTCATCAACCAGCGAAATCACGGCCATCGGCGTGCCGCAAATATGCGCGGCAAGCTGGGTCAGTCCGTCAAAGGCCTCCTCCGGAGGCGTGTCCAGAATCTCATACTCGCGCAAAACGGCGAGGCGCTGATCTTCATCTTCAGGAATGTGGGCTTTCATGGTCAGACCTGACTGAGATAACGGACCGGTTCACCCAGGCGCAGGAGCAGTTCATTTACCTCAGCTTTCAGTTGCTGCACGCGGTCTTCGCGATTCAGCATCGCATTTTGCCAGCGCAGCAGTTCCTCCAATTGCTCCCGAAGACGCACTTCCGACCGGCATCTTTCGATGGCCACCCCCACCAGTTTCGCAGCAGACTCCACCCAGCTCAGTTCATCCTCGGACGGCGCACGCGGCGTGCGGTGGTAGATCGCCATGCTGCCCACCACCTCCCGCCCCGAAGAAAAAACCGGCACGGACCAGCAGGCCAGCAATCCATGTTTCAGGGCCACCTCACGCATAGACTCCCAGATCGGATGCGTGGCCACATCCTCGACGATCACCGTCTCCTTCAGGGCCGCAGCCCGACCGCAGGAGCCCACCTCCGCACCGATCTTCAGCGGCGTAATGGCCCGTGTGTACTCCTCCGGCAGGCTCGGCGCAGATCCCGGCAGCAGCAGGGTTCCCGTCTCATCCGCCAGCAGCACAGAGCAAAGAGCCTCACCCTGGCTGAGTTTTTCAATGCGCCGGGCAATGAGATCGAGAATGGGCGTCAGCGCAGATCCGTTCAAGATCATCTCCAGCACTTCCGAGTGGCTGACGGCGATTGCCTCCAACAGCCGGCTGTAACGCCCCGCCGAGGCTGCCTCCAGTTCGCTTTCCACCGCCGGCCCCAGGCGGGTCATATTCTGCTTCAGGATGTAATCCTGCGCCCCATGTTTCAGCGAGGCCACCGCCACATCCTCCCCAACCGTGCCAGAGACGATGATGACGGGAATCTCCACCTTCTGTTGCCGAACGATTTCCAGGGCTGCCAGTGCATCGAATCCCGGCATCACATAGTCACACAGGATGATGTCCCAGTGTTCTTCCGTCAGGGCCTCCGTCAGTCCCGTCGCCGTCATCACCTGCCGCGTCACACAGTCATAGCCATGGCGCGCCAGGCACTGCAGGATCAGCAGCGC
The DNA here is from genome assembly GCF_039542385.1 of Prosthecobacter algae. NCBI lineage: Bacteria > Pseudomonadati > Verrucomicrobiota > Verrucomicrobiia > Verrucomicrobiales > Verrucomicrobiaceae > Prosthecobacter > Prosthecobacter algae. The sequence continues at coordinate 78,477 of NZ_BAABIA010000012.1, forward strand.
ATCATCGTCTGAGTCTTCTACCAGTAGCAGTCGCAGGGGTTTCATGGCTTGACAGGGGGGCATTCATTCAGAAGCAGCCAGTAGAGTCCCAGTTGGCGCGTCGCCTCCACGAACTGGGCAAAGTCCACCGGCTTGCGCACATAGCTGTTGCAGCCCAGCGCGTAGCTCTCCATGAGATCACTGTCTTCTCTGGAGGAGGTCAGCACCACCACAGGCAGCGTGCGCGTGCGGTCATCCGCGCGGATGTGTTTCAAAACTTCCAGCCCGTCCACACGCGGCAGTTTCAGATCCAGCAAAATCAGAGTCGGCAATACACGCCTCTGCATAAAGGAATTGGCCCCGTCCCCAAAGAGGTAGTCCAGCGCCTCCACCCCGTCACGCGCCACCACCACCTCATTCAGAATGTTGTTTTTCTGTAAGGCCATGAGCGTCAGCTCTTCGTCGTCTGGATTGTCCTCGACCAATAGGATGACTTTTGAATTCATGAGGCAGCTTAGGTGGCAGGATGATTATACAACAAAAAAGAAAGTCGAACCCACATTCAGTTCAGAATCGGCCCAGACCCGCCCGCCATGGCGGCGGACCACCCGCTGCACCGTCGCCAGGCCGATGCCGGTGCCAGGAAATTCCACCATCGAATGCAGCCGCTGAAAGGCCCCGAACAGCTTCGTCGCATAGCGCATGTCAAATCCCACTCCGTTGTCCCGAACGTGGCAGATCTTTTCCCCCGCAGGTCCAGGCGACTGGCCCACCTCAATGCGCGCCTTCGGATTTTTCGATGTGAACTTCCAGGCATTCTCCAGCAGATTTTCCAGCAGCACATGCATCAGCGCCGAATCTGCCGTCACCACGATTTCCGGCTGCACCACCCACTCCACCAGGCGTTCTGGCTCACGCTGCTTCAACTGCGCCAGGATGGATTCCGCCTGCAGGCTGAGGTTCACCTGTTCCAGATGCATCTCCGCCCGGGTCAGGCGGGAAAGCTTTAGCAGATCGTCGATGAGGTACCCCATCCGGTCAGCCGCCCGGCGTACCCTCAGCAGGTAGCTCTGCGCCGTCTCGTCCAGCACCGCCTTGGAATGCTCCTCCAGCGCTTGGGCAAAACCTGATATGCCCCGCAAGGGTGCCCGCAGATCATGCGAGACCGAGTAACTAAAGGCCTCCAGTTCCTGGTTGGTCGCATCCAGTTGAGTGGCACGCTCCAGCAGCGTCTCATTCAGTTGGCGGATCTCCACCTGCACCCGCTTCTGCTCTGTCACATCCCGGGCCGTCGCATAAATGAGGCCCGTCTCAGCCAGGTAGTGAGACTTCCACCACAACCAACGGTAGGAACCATCTTTGCTCAGATACCGATTTTCAAAATGCAAGGAAGGCTCCCCCGAATGGATCTTCTCCACCTCCTTCAAGGTGCGTTCCTTATCCTCAGGATGGACATACTCCATGAAGCCATTTTGCATCAGTTCCTCGACCGGATGCCCCAAGATGTCACTGAAGGCCTGATTGATTCTTTTGAAGCGGCCATCCTTGCCTGAAATGCACAGCAGATCCACGGACAGGCTGAAAAAGCGTTCCAATTCATCCTCCATCCTGCGCCGCGCCTTGTCAGCGCGATGCAGCGAACGCGCGCTCCACCAGATAAGCCCCCAGACGATCAAAATCGCCATGACAGTGTAAAGCGTCGTGCCCATTTCCGCCTCGAAAAGACCATGCCGCTCGCCCGCCAGCCGCAGCCAGCCCAGCAACACCAGCGCCGGCAGCAGAATGGGCAGCATGAGCCGCACCAGTGCCCCGCCGGGGCTTTCGCTCAAGATCAGCCGCACCCATCCCCGGTCACGCCGCGCCATCAGCAGACCGATGGCCAACAGATGAAACACCACCGCCGTCGGCAACGCCATGGGAACGAAAGACACCACACCATAGAGCCAAGACGCCTGATAAAGGTAGCCTAGCAACGCCAGCATCGAAATGAAGCCGATCAGTAGGGCAAATACCTCCGTCAGCCGTAGGCCGCGCCGTGAAGTACGGTTCATCAGCAGCAGACCACAGCCCAGAAAAACAAAATTCAGCGCCGCATTGGGCGACATCCGGTTGGGCTGTCCAGCCAGATCCGTCGCCAGCTTGTCTGCAAACAGCCATTGATCGATCCCCACTTCCCACTCGAACACATACCCCATCAGTCGCCAAAAGCCGATCAGCAGAATCACCAAAGCCAGGGCTTTAGGCCAAAATCTTGGCTGCGGCGCGGCCTCCGTGCCATGCAGCCAGAGAGAGCCTCCGCCCAGCACGAAGGCAAGGGCCGTTACCGGATTCATCGAAATAGTTCCAGGCAAAATGCGCCTGATCGTATCCAGATCCCAGATCCAGCCCACCAGCGTCAGGACCCCGGCCAGGATCGCCACCCAACTCACCATGGGTGCGACCTTGCTAGGCAACGAATGAAATGATCCTCTTAACCCACTGGCCATGGGTAACAGCAGCAGGGTATTTGATGGAGGTCAAGTCCATACAAGTCGTCGACCGACGTATTTCCCAAAGATTAAATCTAGGAATAAAGTGTAATTCAAAATTCCCGTAACGACTCCAGTTTCCGTCTCAGCTCAGACCATGATGGCCGTGAGAGGCCAGCGCACGATTGGCCACAGCCAGCAAATCATTCATCCCAAAAGGTTTTGGCAGGTAATTCGTGCCGATCTCCAGCTCTGCAAACTGATGCACAGCACGATGGCCGCTGGTGTAAATCACCGGCACCGAACCATCCTGCTCCTGAATCGCATGGCCCAAGGCTACCCCATTGGCACCGCCCGGCATGTTGATGTCCGTAATCAGAAGCTTGATGCTGCTGCGATACTGGCACCATTGCTGCCAGGCTTCATCCGCACTTTTGGCGACTAGCACACGATGTTTTTCAGTGGCCAGCACCTGGCTCATGATCATGCAGATCGTATCATCATCATCCACCACCAGCACGGTGGAAGGCTGCACCGCCGGCAGTGGCTCCGCCGGGGCCAGCACAGGGACCACCAACTCTGGCACAGCCAGTGTTTCCTTCTGGCTCTGGGCCAAGGGAAAGATCATTTGATAACTGCGGATCATTCCTGGCAGCAGGGTCACATTCAGGGCACCGCCAGCCGCCTGCAACGTGCGCTGGATCCAGGCCAGGCGATTGTCTGCGGCACGTTGCACCGTCGAGGGCAGTTCCACCACCACACGACGAGGGTCGGGCCCTGCCACCGTTTCATCGGCCGGGTTCGGATCCTCAATGGTCAGCATCACATATTCGCCATGTTTGGCATCTGGGAAGAGACGGGCATACTTGCTTCCCGTCTGGTGCTGTACCTTGCTGGTCGAGAGCTGCAAAACACCGCCATTTGGCATCAGGTTCCGGGCATGCAATGCCACATTGATAATGAGCTGGCTCACCTCCGCCGGAGAGGCCCAGACAGGGGGCAGCACCGCAGCATGGTTGACTTCCAAGGCAATGTGCTCGCCCAAGGTCTTGCTGAGCAACATCACTTCATCATCCACCGCAAGGGCCAGATCAAGGGCCACAGGGGCACTTTCTTCTTCCGGAGTAAAAGAGACGAGTTTCTTCGAGAGGGCCGATGCATTGCGCGCCGTCTCCATCACCTGCGTCAGCAAGTCCACCACCGCAGGCAGATCTCCCGCCTGCTGCATGGCCATGTCCATCTGGCTCTGGATAACGGTGAGCACGTTGTTAAACTCGTGGGAAATGCCCGCTGCCAGACTGCCCACCACCTCCAGGTGCATGGAACTCCCACCTTCGATCCCGACATCGGGCACAGGAGCCGTATTCGGAGCCGCCTCCGGCCTTGCCTTAGCGGCCTCCATTTCAGCCACCTTTTGCCCAGACTGCCAGACGGCCAGCATGAGCTTCATCGTCTGGTAAACCTGCGCCAGTGAGGCTGGCATCTGCAAAAAGGTCAGCCGAGGGCTGTGCGTGATCAAGTCCAGCAGCGGCTTTGACAGGGACGCTCCATCCGCAAGCAGCACAATGATGCCAATCGTCGGCTCGGCATAATAGAGGGCATTGAGGATCTGCTCTGCCTTGGACTCCGTACCGGGCTGCAAATCCACGATCACAGTCGCGATGGGGCGGTCTCCGAGGCGGCTGCGCACCACCGTATCCACCACTTGATAATCCAGTGCCTGAAACACCAGCCGCTGCTGTGGACGAAAAAGACCTCCGCTTTCAGCCACCCCTTCACTCTGGGTCACATGCTGAAGAGGCTGTAGCAACCGAAGTGTTGCCTCAGAAGCTGTGGCAATCAGCACCTGATATTTGGCAGCGCTTGGATTCGGCTGGGATATTTGCATATCAAAAGAATAATTTCGTTATTATTTGATACAAATAGAATTTTCATAACACTACACAATACATCCCTGAGATTCTTCAGGATGCTAGCCGAGCTCCTTACGCGTCATTTTAGCCGACACCCCCTCATCCTTTCACCTAACCGCCTTTATGAAATCGGCTCCACCTTAAAAATGTGCAAGCTGGTGCCATCGGGATTTAGCGAAACGAAGTTGTCCCCTCCACGCCATTCATAGACGCCGCCATACATCAGGTCGCGCACCCGGTAGGGCTGATCGTGGTTGAGGCCCAGGCCAGCCAAATTCAGGCGTACCATGGACGACACCGGGGAATGGCCGTTCAAGCTCACCACACAGAGGATGCGATTGCTGAAGTCTGGCGTTGCCTTGCTGTAGCAGATCACCTGATCATGATCCGCCCCGTGAAAGACGAGGTTGTCGTACAGATGCATGGCTGGGTTATCCCGGCGGATCGCATTCAGACGGGCAATGAAGCCTTTGATGTTGCCTGGAGCATTGTAATCACGCTGGCGGAGCTGGAACTTTTCTGAATCCAGATACTCCTCTTTGCCGGGCAGGGCTTCGTTTTCGCAGAGCTCATAGCCCGCGTACATCCCCCACGTACTGGAAAGCGTGGCCGCCAGGGCAGCGCGCAGACGGAACATGCTGGCAGGTGCATTTTGCAGGTAGAAGGGGTGAATGTCCGGTGTATTGGGCCAGAAATTCCCTCGGTAGTACCAGCGCATCTCCCCCTGCATCAGCTCCTGGGCGTACTCGGTAAGGCCCGCCTTGTCCTCGCGCCAAGTGAAATAGGTGTAGCTTTGCGTGAAGCCGATCTTGCCCAGCACCTGCATCATCCTCGGTTTAGTAAAGGCCTCCGCCAGGAAGATCACGCTCGGGTCTTTACGATGAACGGTGCTGATCAGTTCTTCCCAAAATGACACGGGCTTGGTGTGCGGATTGTCCACACGGAAGATTTTCACCCCTTTGTCCACCCAGAAAAGCACCACGTCGATGAGCTCACGCCACAGGTTCTTCCAGTCCGCGCAATGGAAATTGATCGGGTAAATGTCCTGGTACTTTTTCGGCGGATTCTCCGCATAGCGGATGCTGCCATCGGGCCGCTGGTAGAACCAATCTGGGTGATCTTTCACGTACGGATGATCGGGGGAGCAGTTGATGGCAAAATCCAGTGCGATCTCCAGGCCACGTTTGTTAGCCTCGCCAACCAGCCAGACAAAGTCCTCCACCGTGCCAAGCTGGGGCTCCACATCGCGGTGCCCTCCGGCTGGCCCGCCAATGGCCCAGGGGCTGCCCACATCGCCCTCATAGGCGATGAGGGTGTTATTTTTCCCCTTCCTGGCCGTGATGCCAATGGGGTGGATGGGCGGGAAGTAAAGAGTATCAAAACCCATCGCCTTAGCATCCTCTAGGCGCGGCAGGCAGTCACGGAACTTGCTGTGCTTGTCCGCCCGGCCCTCAGCCCCACGCGGGAAAAACTCGTACCAGGCGGAAAAGCGTGCCCGCTCCCGCTCCACGATGACACGCAGCGGCTCGGAGACCGTCGAAAGCTCCCGGTCCGGGTAGCAGTCCACCAGGGCCTGCAAGTCTTCAGAAAGCAGCACCTCCATGACTTCCTGCGGCGGCAGTTGAGTCAGCAGCTCCGCCACCTCATCCATCTGCGCGCCGACATTGGCAGCACCACCTGCCCGTGCACGCAGAGCGGCCTCGCGCAGCAACCGCGCACCTTCCAGCGCCTCCACCGGCACATCCGGATCCCCGGCCTGCACGCGGATGGCGAAGGTCTTTTTCCAGCCCCGGAAAGTGTCCGACCAAGCCTCCACCACATACTCCCAGCGGCCCATGGATTCAAACTGGCACCGGCCCTGCCAGCGATCATTCGCCAGGGCTTGCATGGGGGCCTCGGCCCAGCGGCGCGATCCGGCGAGGCGCCATTTCACCACCGCAGACATCACCACATGCCCGTCAGTAAAAATATCGCACCAGAGGTCCAGCGGTTCGCCAACGATGCGTTTGATCGCATGGCGGCCCCCTTCGATGCAGGGATAAAAGTTCTCGATGACAACGGTGGGAGCGTGGGCGGCGGGAGCAGGCATGAATGGATGCAACATGGCCAGGAAGCCTCTTGATGCAAATGTGGCCTGCACGTCCCCCGCAGGTCTCTCGCGGGGCTCTGCCGCCATCTTAAAAGAACCGCCTGCTGGCGCAGGCAGCTACAGCCGATCCAACTTCACGAGCCTTTGACGATGAGATCCGCGATCTTTTCCGCCGAATTGCGCACGGCGATCTTATTCGCCGCGCGTTTCATTTCGTCGGATTTCTTCGGGTTCATCAGGATGTCGCGCACGGCATCGGCCAGGACATCTGCATTGATTTCTTTTTCCGTCAGCAGGCGGGCAGCCCCTTCCTTGGCAAAGACTTCGGCATTGCGGGTTTGGTGGTCATCCGCTGCAAAGGGATAGGGCACCAGCAGGCTGGGCACGCCAAAGTAGGCTAGCTCAGACATGGAGGAGGCCCCGCTGCGGGCGATGGCCAGATCCGCCACCCGGTAGGCCATGTCCATGCGATGGCAAAAAGCGGCCACATGCTGGGGCAGTGTAGGATGCTTGGCATACACATCCCGCACCTCTTCATAATCCGTCGGTCCGGCGATGTGCAGGACTTGGATGCCCATGCGCTCAAACTGTTCCAGCGTCATGCCCACCACACGGTTCACGCCACGGGCTCCCTGGCTGCCGCCCATGATGAGCAGGGTCTTCTTGGTCTTGTCCAGCTTGAAGAACTCGTAGGGATCATCCTTCGAAGTCGTGCGCATGGAACTGCGCACGGGCGTGCCCACCACGCGGACGTCGCCATGCTTCGGGAAGAACTCTTGGCAGGCATCCAACCCGCATAATACCGTGTCGGCATAGCGGGCGTTCAGCTTGTTGGCCTTGCCGGGGATGGCGTTGCTTTCATGGATCAGCGTGCGGCACTCTTCTTTTTTCCCCGCATACAGGGGGGCAAAGGAGGTGAAGCCACCCATGCCCAGCACCACGCTGACATCTTTTTCCCGGATGATTTTCCGGCACTGGCTCATGCCTTTCCACAGCCCGGTGAGGAAGCCGATCATCTTCGGTGACCAGGGCTTGGGCATGGCCAAAAACGGCATCTTTTCAAAGCGCAGGTCCTTGTGACCGGAGGCGGCGATGGAATCAATCTTCTTTTCGCTGATGAGGAGGGTCACCTCATGGCCGCGAGCCGAGAGCACTTCACCGACGGCAATGCCGGGAAACAGGTGGCCGCCCGTGCCTCCACAGGCGATCAGCACGTGGATGGACTTCTTGGATTTGGATTTCACAGAGATTCAAAGCTGGGGTGTCCAGCGGCGTTTTCTGCGGATCACAGGAAGCTGATCCCAGGTCAAATGGACGCCCTGGCGGTGGATGTTGATGAGGACCCCGACGGCCATCATGGCAGCCAGGAGGCTCGACCCTCCATACGAGACGAAGGGGAGCGGCAATCCCTTATTGGGCAGCAAAGCAGTGGTTACGCCCATGTTCAAGAGCGCTTCGAGGGCGAGGAGAAAAGTCAGCCCGAAACCCAGCAGCTTGCCAAAGCGGTTCGGCGCATACGATGCGATGCACATGCCCGCAAAGGTGAGAAGGATGAAGGCCAGAACGGCCCCGCCCACGCCCCAGAAGCCCAGTTCCTCCCCCACCATGGGAAAGATGAAGTCCGTGTGCGCCTCGGGCAGATAAGAAAGCTTCATGCGCCCCTCTCCCAGGCCACGCCCCTCCAGGCCGCCGGAGCCAAAGGCCAGCTTGGAAATCCACTGCTGCAGGCCGAGGGTTTCCTTGTGCTTCTCCAGGTCAAAAATGATCATCACGCGCTCAAAGCGGTTCGGGGCCAGCTTGATCCCCGTCCACAGGGCTGCCAATGCCGTGCCGCCGATGACGGCCAGATAACGGAAACGAGTGCCTGCCACAAACATGATGCCAGCGCCGACAGCGGCGGAAACGGAGGCATTTCCCAGATCCACCTCCCCCCCGATAAGCCCGACGACGCCACCCAGAATCAGTCCCGGGAGGATGAGGCCGTGCTTCAGCGTGCGCTCCAAATTTTCGTGGGAGGCAAACCACCCCGCCATGGCGACAATGAGCACCAGCTTGGCAAATTCCGAAGGCTGCACGCGCATGCTGCCATAGCCGATCCAGCGCGCAGCGCCGTTCACACGCGCGGCAATGACTGGCTTGTAACCGAGGATCTGGGCCAGATGCCATTCATAACAGAGCAGCAGGCTGAAGGCGGCCCCGCCCAGCAGCCACCAACGCCAGCGAAACAACAGGTTATAATCCACCATGGCCATGACCACACAGCCGCCCATCGCCACGCCCAGCCAGATGCCCTGACGCCACAAGGTGACATATTCTTCGCCCCCGCCTTCCTTGGTGAAAAAGCTTGTGCTGGCCAGCATGGTGATGCCCAGGCCAGTCAGCAGCGCGACGGCCAGCAGAAGAAGGAGGATGGATCGTTTGGCCATGGGAGAAGAACCAAGTTCGAAGTGCAGACGATGACAAAGATGGCTGCCGCTGCGCAGCCCCGGGCAAGCTCTACTTGCGTGGGATCACCAACTTCATGCCGATCTTCAGCGCTTCAGGGCGGGAGATCTTGTTGGCATCCTGGAGGGCCTTCACGGAAATGCCGTGCTTGCTCGCAATTCGGTAAAGAGTCTCACCCGACTGAACGGTGTGGCTACCGGCCACAGCCTTGGCAGGCTCCTTTTTGGCGGGGGCGGGAGGTGGTGCATCCACGATCTTTTTCACCGGGGCCTTTTCCACCACAGGGGCGGGCTTGGGCTCGGGCTGGCGAGGCACAGGGATGGCCTTGGGCACTTCCTTCTCCACCTCTTTTTCCACCACTGGCCGAGGGGCCGGGGCGGGAGGGGCAGGCGGAGCTTCTTCGACTTTAGGGGCCGATGTCTGAGGCAGTTCCACGATGACAGGCATGCCGGAGGCTTCCTTCGTCACGGCAGGCGGCGGAGTGTCTTGCACCTGCATGCCAGGGGCCGCGCTGGGTGCCACGGTGGGGGCTGGCGTCAGTTCGTTTTCGATGGTGGGGCTGAAGCTGAATCCGCTTTCGCCCGGCAGGGTCAGATTGATCGGCACCTCCGCAGCAGCGATGGAGGCCGCAGGGACCGCCGGCTGAGGAATTTCGCCGTTGGCACCGGCCACGCTGATGCCGACGGCTTTCACGATCGGGCGCTTCGGATACAGGATGACATCGTTGATCTTGATCTGGCGGCCCTGGTCCAGCTTGTTCAGCTTGATCAGCACCTCTTCGGACACTTCCAGGTTTTTAGCCACGCTGGGGATGGAGTCGCCGGACTTCCACTCGTAAGTGGAATATTCCTCGAGAGATTTGTCAGGAGCGATGTCCACATCCAGCCGGGTTTCGGGCAGGACATTGGCGGCGGCAGGCTGGTTATAATTCTGCACCAGCGTCGTTGCCGGAGCTTCCTCACCGTTCATGAAATCGTAAATGATGATGCCGCCAATGACGACGACATGGATCAGCAGCATGACCACGAACATGCGCGCCATGTTGGAGTTCGGCTCATGCTGGTTGAAGGCACCTTCATCGGTGACCATGGCCACACGGTGTTTGTATCTCTCACCTTCCAGGAGGTTGAGCAGGAGCTTGTCTTTCTTCTTTTTGCTCATGATGTTCGGGATGTTGAGGTGATGATTCAGCTAAGGGATTGCACGGCCGTACGGAAGGCTTCGCCGCGCTGGGCGTAGCCGGTGTACATGTCAAAGGAGGAGGTTCCAGGACTGAGGATGATGCTGTCCCCTGCCCTGGAAAGATCGGTGGCCAATTGCACGGCCTCGGCCATGTCTGCGGCGGTCTGGCATGGCACAAGGTCCTCAAAGGTGGCCTTTAGCGAGCGGGCGATTTCGCCGATGCACACCATGGCGCGGACCTGCCCTTTCAAGGAGTCGCGGAGGGGGGTGTAATCAAGCTGCTTGTCCTTGCCGCCCACAATCAAAACGATGGGACTTTCCATCGCACCGATGCAGGCCTCCAGGGCGTGCAGGTTGGTGGCTTTGGAGTCATTGATGTACTCGCGCCCATGAAGTTCGCGAACGAGTTCACAGCGGTGGGCGGGAGCTTCGTAGCCCGCCAACGCGCCCTGCATTTCGTCCAGGCTCAGGCCATGCACCCGGCAGGCCATCATGGCGGCCATCACGTTTTCCATGTTGTGACGTCCACGCAGGGTGGAGTTCACCTCAAAGGTGATGTTTTCAGGCCCTGCATGGATGCGACCGGCCTCGTAGGTCCAGTCGGCCTCTGCCCCATAGGCAGAAAAGGTCAGACGCTGGGCAGCGCCCGTATCCACCGTTTCACCGGCGCGGACGATGGCGACATCGCTGGCAGTGACGTTTTCAAAAATGCGTGCCTTGGCCGCGTAGTAGGACGCCATGTCCGGGTAACGGTCGAGGTGATCCGCAGCGAAGTTAAGCCACAGGCTCGCTTTGGCCCGATAGTTCTGGATCGTCTCCAGCTGGAAACTGCTGATCTCCAGTGACAGCACATCGTAAGAAACGCCGCTAGCGACGACTTCACTCAACGACATGCCGTGATTCCCACAAGGGACGGATTTTTTCCCGCAGGCATTGAAGAGATGCGCGATGAGTTCCGTGCAGGTGCTCTTGCCATTGGTCCCCGTGATGCCGACCAAAGGCAGGTCCGTGAGATTAAAAGCGAACTCCATTTCCCCAGTGAGGGGAATGCCTGCATCGGTGAATTTCTTTGGCAACGGCCAGCCTGCGTCAAACCCAGGGCTGGTGATGACGAGGTCAAAGTCGCCTGGTTTCACCACCAGATCCCGTGCGGCCTGACCACTGAGGGTGCGAAAGCCTTCGGCATGCTGCTTTTCCAGGGCCGCCTTGATCTTTGCAGGCTCGCCCTCATCCACCACCGTCACTTCCGCCCCATGCAGGCGTGCGAGACGCGCAGCCCCAAGGCCGCTGCGTCCTGCGCCCAGGATGGCAAAGTGTTTTCCGGTGAAATCTGACATGGAAACGATGGTGATTTTTGAAACTCTAAGCGAATACCCATAATTCGGCTTCGATTATTAGCATCCATTAATATTTTAGAATTAGCGAAGTTTCAAGGTCGCTAAACCAAGAAGTGCAAAAAATAATGACAAGGCCCAGAATCTCACAATGACCTGATTCTCATGCCAGCCGCCCAATTCAAAATGGTGGTGAATGGGAGACATGCGGAAGACACGCTTGCCGCGGGTTTTAAAGCTGATCACCTGGATGATGACGCTCATGGCCTCCATGACGAACACACCGCCCACCAGCGCCAGGACGATCTCCTGCTTGCAGCCGATGGCCAGGGTGGCGATGCAGCCGCCGAGCGCTAGGGATCCTGTATCCCCCATGAACATGCGGGCCGGGTGGGCATTGAACCATAGGAAACCGACACAGGCCCCGGCCAAGGCCATGGCCACGATGGGCAGCTCATTGGCCAAAGTGTGATGGGCGACGCCCAGATAGCTAGAGTAGTTAGCATTTCCACAAACATACCCAAAGCCTGCATAGGCCAGCGCGGTGGTGAGCGAGCAGCCGGTGGCGAGGCCGTCGAGGCCGTCCGTCAGGTTCACGGCATTCGATGCCCCCACAATGATCAGGGTGAATAGGGCGACGGAAAAAATGCCCATGTCCGTGATAACGGCGTCTTTGAAGAAAGGCACATACAGCGCCCGGAGGGTGATGCCCTCATCTGCGGGAACTGCATAGGCCATCAGGGCCCCAGCAATGACGGCCACGCCCCCCTGCCAGACCAGCTTGGTCCTGGCGGAGACCCCTTTGGAATTTTTTTTGCTGATCTTCAGATAGTCATCGTAAAAGCCCAGCGCACCCAGACCGATGGTGGCGAAAAGAATGGTCCAGACCATGACATTGTCCCACTTGGCCCAGAGCAGGGTGGAAATCACGATGCAGCCCAGGATGAGGATGCCCCCCATGGTGGGAGTGCCGGCCTTTTTGCCGTGGAGTTCATAGAGCTTATGAACTTCATCGGCGGTGCGGATGGGCTGGCCAATCTTCAAGGAAATGAGTTTCCGGATCAGCCGCTCTCCGAAGAGCAGGGACAGCACAAAAGCCGTGATGAAAGCACCACCTGCCCGGAAGGTGTGATAACGAAAGATGTTGAGCAGCTTGTACAGCGCGGAGTCGTCGCTGATCCAGTCAGCGGCTTCGAGCCAGTTGCGGAGTTCGTAGAGCCAGTAAATCATGCCGTCTGAAAGTGAGAGAGGATTTTCTCCATGCCCGCCGAGCGGCTGCCTTTCAAGAGGACTGCGTCTCCTGGTTGCAACATTTTCTTCAAATGCGCAGCACAGGCTTCGTGGGTGGGGAAATTGAGCGTTTCGGCCAAGCCCGCTGACTTGGCTGCTGAGGAGATCTGGGCGGCTTCATCACCGACGGTGAACAGGGCCGTGAGATCCAGGCTGGCGGCAAACTGCCCCACGCCCTGATGCTCCGCTACGGCATGGGGCCCCAGTTCGCCCATGCGACCAAGCACGGCGATCTTTTGGCCTGCGGAAGTCAGGGTGGCCAGGGTGCCCAGCCCGGCCTTCATGGAGTCCGGGTTGGCATTGTAGGAGTCATCAATGAACAGGATGCCCTGCACGAGCTTGGTCTCCATGCGGCCACCGGTGAGCTTGGCGCTGCTGAAGGCGGCGGCGATGTCCGCCGGGGCGATGCCATGAGCCCACCCCATACAAGCGGCCAGGGCGGCATTGCCGACCATGTGATCTCCCAGGATGGGCAAAAAGGTCTCCACCACCTCACCAGCAAAATCCAGTTTGAAGTGGGTGCCTTCGCCGCTGGGGCGCAGGTCCAAAGCCCGCACATCCCCTGCTCCGGTGCCTGCTGTGTAAACAGTGGCCTGGCAATGGCGTGAAATCAGCGGTGTGTAGGGATCGTTTGCATTCAGGACCACGACGCCCTCGGCATGGACATTAGCGGGCACGGTGGCCTTTTCCCAGCCGATGGCATCTCGGCTGCCCATGTACTCAATGTGCGCCAGGCCCACATTCGTCACGATGGCGGCATCGGGTAGGGCGATGTCGGCCAGCACCTTCAGCTCGCCGGGATGGTTCATGCCCATCTCCACCACACCGCATTCATCGCCTTCTTCCAGGCTCAGCAGGGTCAGCGGCACGCCGATGTGGTTGTTCAGATTGGCAAAGGTCGCGCGAGTCTGCACCTGCAGCCCCATGATGAGGGCGGTCAAATCCTTGGTAGAAGTCTTCCCATTGCTTCCAGTCAGCCCGATGATCATCGGCTGATGCCAGGCCCGGTAACCACGGGCCATGTCTTGCAAGCCCCGGAGGGTGTCCTTCACTTCGATCACCGCACAGCCGGTGGCGGGCCAAGTGCTGTCGAGGCGGCTGACCACCACGGCGGCAGCGCCCGAGGCCATGACCTGGGGAATGAAGTCGTGCGCATCAAAGCGATCGCCCACCAAAGCCACAAAGACCTCCCCTGCCCCCACTCTGCGAGAGTCGGTGGTCACTTTTGTCACCAGTCGCGAGCCCTCCCCCTGACGGATCACTCCATCAGCGAAGTCTGCCAGCATCTGAATGGCAATGGGCTTCATCTTAGCGGTCGTAAGGACGGCGGTTCATCTTTTCCTGCTCACGCAGCATCTGACGTTCGGCACGCTCCACATCGCGGTTGCCGGCGATCTGGACCATGAGCTGACGGACGACGCGGCGGTCATCGAAAGGATGCTTCTTGCCCTGGATTTCCTGATAGTCTTCGTGGCCTTTGCCAGCGATCAGGACGATGTCCCCACCGCGTGCGTTTTCGAGCGCGATCTGGATGGCCTCACGACGATCCACAACGGTCAGGTGGTTCTTGGGCCGGGCGAAGCCCTTGACGGCATCGGCGATGATGACCTGCGGATCGTCATTGCGCGGGTTGTCGCTCGTCAGCACACAGATGTCGCTGCCGGCTTCTGCGGCAGCGGCCATGAGCGGGCGCTTGGAGCGGTCGCGGCCACCGCCACAGCCAAAGACCGTGATGATGCGGCGCGGGCGCAAAGAACGCACGGTGCGCAGGGCATTTTCGATGGCATCCGGCGTGTGGGCATAGTCCACAAAGACCTGGAACTTGATCGTCGCTTCCGTCACGCGCTCCAGACGGCCAGGCACCTGCGGGGCGTTTTTCAGATGGCTCACGGTCTCCCGCAGATTCAGGCCCATGGCACTGGCGGCGGCGAGTGCGCCTAACGAATTGTACACATTGAAGTCACCGATCAAAGGCGTGCGCACCAGGAAGGTGCGACCCTTGGCCTCCAGCTCAAAGCTAGTGCCCGTGAGATCGAAGCGCACGTTGGTGGCACGGTAGTCAAAACCGACGCCATAACCAAACTTGATGATCCGGCCCGTGTTTTCATAACGGGTGATCAGCTTGCGGCCCCAGGCGTCATCCGCATTGATGATCATGGCCCCTTTGGGCTGTGCGGCGATGGTTTCAAACAGACGCGCCTTGGCCACAAAGTACTCTTCCATGGTGCCATGGTAGTCCAGGTGGTCCTGGGTAAGGTTGGTGAAGATACCGGCGGCGATGGGCAGGCCGTACGTGCGCTGCTGATCCAGGGCGTGGGAGCTGGCCTCCATGGAGACGGCGCGGCAGCCGTTGTTCAGCATTTGGGAAAGCAGGCTCTGGATCTCCAGTGACTCTGGCGTGGTGTGGGTGGAGGGGAGTTGTTCGCCACCCAGATCGTAGAGAATGGTGCTCAGCAGACCACAGCGCTTTTGCCCTGCATTCAGAAGGTGATGGGTGAGGAAGGCGGTGGTGGTCTTGCCATTGGTGCCAGTGACGGCGGCGATGGCCAGCTTTTGCGCCGGGAAACCGTGCAGGAAAGCCGCAGCCTGGGCAAGGGCCACGCGGCTGAACTTCACATGCACCCACGGCACTTTGACGTCATCAGGGGGGGCCTGCTCGGAAATGATCACCGCTGCGCCGGCTGTGATGGCCTTGGGGATGAAGTCATGACCATCCACCGAATTTCCCCGGAGGGCGACAAAGGCGATGCCAGGACCCGCCGTGCGGGAATCATAGCTCAACCCGGTGATTTCAGTATCGAGGCTGCCGGAGACGACCGGGTTGTCCAGATGGGGAATCAGATCGCGCAAGATCATTCGGCACCTCCTTCGAGAGCGAGGGGACGTTGAGGGCGGATGGAGAGTTGTTTGAGAGTTTCGGCCACGATTTCAGCAAAGATAGGAGCGGCAACCTTTCCACCACCGATGTCGGCGGGGTCGGGTGCCTGAGGATTGTCCAGCACGACCACGCACACGATTTTTGGGTCGTTCGCTGGTGCGAACCCCGCAAAGGAAGTGATCCACTGGTCTTTTCGATAGCCTCCCTTTCGCAGACTTCCATCTTTATTCTTTCCAACAATCAACTCGTGGTCATAGCGCTGCGACGTCCCGGTTTTCCCGGCGACCTCGATGCCCTCGATCTGGGCGCGGCTGCCCGTGCCGTGGTCCACCACGCCTTTGAGCAGATCCCTCATCAGAGCGGCCGTTTTGCCTGTGCAAACCTGGCCCACGGCCTGCGGCGGCATCTGGGTGACCTGACGACCGCCGTCCGCAACAATGCGGTCCACCAGACGGGGCTTCATGAGAATGCCGCCGTTGGCGATCGCCCCGTAGGCCATGGCCATCTGCAGAGGGGTGACATTGACCTCGTAGCCCATAGGAAAGCGGGAGTAGGTGGTGTTCGACCAACGACCGTCATTGATGTAGCCACGGCTTTCTCCTGAAAGGGAGATCCCGGTCTTTTGGCCAAAGCCGAAGCGCTTGACGTAATCGAGGTAGGTATCCTGACCCACACGCTTGAAAACCTTGTAGGTGGCGATGTTGCTGGACTTCGCAAAGGCTTCGCGAGCGGGGACCGTGCCCATTTTGGAAACGTCCCGCAGGGTCGCCTTCAGCACCGGGTCCGTATAGAGGCCCCAATGACAGTCAAAAGACTCATCGGGACCCATTTTGCGCTGGTCCAGGGCAGCCGTGAAGGCCACGACTTTGAAGGTGGAACCAGGTTCGTAAGGTTCGTTGATGGTCAGGTTTTTCCAGTTGGTGCTGTCGGGCTCCAGGCGGTCGTGGCCGGGCAGAAAGCTCATGGCCAGGATGGAACCGGTGGTGACCTCGGTAACGATGGCCATCATCTTGTTAGGCCGATAAGTCGCCTGAGCCTGAGCAACGATGGCATCCACGGCATCCTGCATCTGCAGATCAATGGTCAGGTGCACGTCCTTGCCATGCACGGGCTCCTTGATTTCGCCCCGGTAGAGCAGCAGTTCGCGGCCATACTTGTCATGCTCCACACAGACGGAGCCGGGCACGCCACGCAGGGTGTCTTCAAAGGTTTTTTCAATGCCCTGGACGCCCCCTTTGCCCTCCTCGACTCCACCGATGATCAGGGCCAGACGGTTGTCGGTCGGGTAATGGCGGCGCACGGCGGGCTTCACATAGATGCCTTTGACAAAAAGGTTCTCCAGGTGCTGGCGCCAGTCTTTCGCCTGCTCGTCATTCATGTTCTGGGTCAGCACCTCGATGGGGCGGCTGGACGTCACCTTCTCCAGCATGGTCTCCGCTGGCACGCCCATCTTGGCCCCGAGGCTTTCCGCCACGTGGACATGGTAGGCTTTCAGGATTTGTTCAGATGTGAGGGTGCGGGTCAGCTCCTTCTGGCTCACGCCACGGATGCGCGCTAGATTCGGCAGTACGGAGCGAACATCGTGCAGATGCACGCGGTCGGTGCGCAGCTCATAGACTTCCTCATCATAGGCCAAATAACGGTCCGAATGATCCTTGATGGAGCCGCGCTGGGCGGGCAGCGTGCGGTCTTCGCGAAACTTTTTCGCGGCTTCTTCGGCCAGCATGGGGCCTTTTTTCAAATGCAGATCATAGAGCCGCCACATCACGCCGGAAAAGCACAGGGTGAGGAAGCAGGTGACGAACATCATCCGATGACAGAGCGGACGGTCGCGGCGCAGTTGCGCCTGATTGGGGGTGGGCATCATGGCAGTTCGGCCTCAGCAGATTGGACCACCGCCTTGGCAGTGGGGATGGGTTTCAAATGGATGATCGCTCGGGCATCCGGGCTCAGCTTTTGCAGCCAGGTGCCTTTGGACTGAAGGATGGGCTGCACGCGCGCCCCATCCAGCAGCAAGTCCACCTTGCGGCCCAGGCTGACGATCTCAAAATTCAGCAGCTTCATCTCCTGCTCCACCTGCCGCTGCTGCTCTGCCAGTGCCGTGATGCGGTTCTTGTTCACCACCACGCTCAGCGCCGCCAGCAGCACCGCTCCGCACAGGATCAGTACCGCCGTCAGTACCGGCAGGCCGATGGCATTGCGATAACGGTTGTTTTTCATTGAGGCAGGCGCTCCACACCGCGCAGACGGGCACTGCGGGCGCGTGGATTGAGGCTGAGTTCGTTTTCCGTGGCTTCCAAAGGTTTGCGGGAGAGAAGGCGATACACGCAGTCCGGATTTGGCCGTGGAGCGGGCCATTCGGGACGATCCAGCCAAACTTGGCTCTGATGCTGGAAGGTGTGTTTCACCACCCGATCCTCCAACGAGTGAAAGCTGATGACGGCCAGCCGTCCACCGGGCTTCAGCCATTTCGGAGCTGCCGCCAGGAAGTCTTCCAGAGCGGCCAGTTCCTGGTTCGTTTCGATCCGCAGGGCCTGGAAGGTCAGCGTAGCCGGATGGCGCTTGCTGAATTTCGGGCACACTTTGGAGATCAGCTCCGCTAGTTGCAGCGTGGTCTTGATCGGTGCCTTGACTCTCTCGGCCAGGATCGCTTTCACGATCTTCCGAGCCTGCGGCTCTTCACCATATTTCCACAGGATCTGCTCCAGCGCGCCCTGGTCATAGGTGTTTACGATGTCCGCAGCCGTCATCGGGCCGCTGGTGTCCATGCGCATGTCCAGAGGACCGTCCTTATTAAAGGAGAAACCACGCTCAGCAGCGTCCAGGTGGCGACTGCTCACGCCGATGTCGATCAGCATGCCATCCAGCCCGGTCACCCCAGCTTCCCCCAGCACCGTGGGGAAATCGCGAAAGTTCCCCTTCAGTGCGCAAAAACGATCCGCATAGCCCTTCAGCCGCTCGCCAGCGTGGCGCAGTGCTTCATCATCCTGGTCCATGGCCACCACGCGGGCACCTTTTTGCAGGAGAGCCTCCGTGTGCCCGCCACCGCCAAGGGTGCCATCAAAAATGAGTTTTCCTGGGGCGGGTTGCAGCATTTCGAGCACCTCAGCCATGAGCACAGGCAAGTGATAAAACGGCAGATCCCGGGCACCGCCAGGCTCGGGTGCAGCCCCCCCGCTGGAACCCGCTTCCCCCTCTGTGGCACGCGTCGTCAGCGTGCCTCGTCCCCAAGGCATCATGTCATCCATTCCGTCTTCAGAAGTTCCGAACCACGGCCAGACACCGACTTGGAACGTTTGTACAATTCTAGAAAGCCATCCTTTTTCCCCTTCGCGGCACGCCTTTCCCTCAGCCGAAAAGACATCGGCATTCCAGGGATTCGAGAAAATACTGGCGGTTGAGGCAAACATGCGCGTTGATCACGGGAGCAGTGACATTCTCGATCACTAGCAATTGATATTCCACAATTGCTGGTAATTAAGATGAGCTTAGTAACGAGAAAGGCCACAAAAGGCAATCTCAGATTTGCTGAAAGTGTGGCACAAGTGAGTCGCACGAATGCGTTCAATTGAACACTTAATTCTAAAAACACCTTTCTTAAGGACTTGCGCGCCTGGTCTTTTTTCCCAGGGATGGAAGCTACATAATGAGGCTGATCTTGCCCAAGATCGGGCTCAATTTCCCATCTGCATCATGATGAATAGCAGGATGAGCCCCAGCACCACGGCGATGGTGATCTTCACCCAGCTCAGCGGGTACTCGCCGGTGATCTTTCCAGTCACCCCGTTCACGGCCACTTGATACGTTTTGGTTCCGTAGGTGTAAGTCAGCAACCAGACGGGCAGCAAGACGTGCTTGAAGGTTTGGGCGCTGTATTCCGGGGAGATTTGCAAATTCCGGTAGGTATCTCCGGGAATCTGCTGGGCACAGGTGCTGCGCAGCAGGTCATCCATGCGGGATCGGGAAGCCTGGGCCGACTGGATGAGGTCGATCTGATACTGCTCCACCACCCAGCCGGAAAGGTAACCGGCATCGTACGGCACTAGGCTGTCCACCGTTGGGAATGGCTCGAGCGCAGAAAGCAGCGCCGGATGCACGCCCTTGGAGGCAGGCACTAGCACGTCATCGAAGTCTTGGCTGACATGCCCGCTGGCATATTCCCAGCGGGTTTGCCGCTGCTGGCGGCCCTGGCTGTCGCGAGTGTAATAGTGGTGCCCGGCCTCTGCCTCCCAGGGGCACTCGGCATGGGCATCGAAAGTCCAGTAGGGCAAATACAGGCCATGGAGGGTGTCCGTCATCGCCTTGTCATTCAGATTGCTACGCGCCCAAAAGTGGCTGCCATACCATTTCCGGATCTCCTCCCGGACATGGGTATCGGCGATCTTGAACGGCAGCAGGCTGCCGGGCCGGATGGGGGCCTGGATGTCATCCACGCTCAACAGCGATGAAGAGCCGCAGAAGTCGCAGCGCTGGGCCACACGCTTTTCATCAAAGACCGAAATGGCCTGGCAGCTCTGGCAACGCACCGTTTTCCGCTTGGCCGCCCAGCCCCGCTGATCTTCTGGGATGGAGCGCAGGGCCGTGGCCAGATCACTTTCTTCAATCAACGATCCATCTGCCTTCAACTCCGCCGGTGAAACCGTGCCGCAATAGGGGCAAACGAGGGCCTTTTTGGCTGGGGTCCACACAGCCTCGCCCCCACAACCGGGGCAGGCAAACTTGCTGATGGCGGTGACTTCAGACATGCGCCGCACAGTGGGATGGACCAGCACGGGGATGCAAGAAAAATGACATCCCACCTCACAGCCACCAGAAAAACACGATGGCCACGAGAGTGGGCAAAAGCGCCCCCAGCAGCAGGCGCAGTGGGCTGATCCCCTCGGTACCAAACACCTTCGCACTCTGCAAAATGCCCACGCCTGCCGGGTTTGGCGCATTGGCGATGACCGTCAGCCCGCCACCTGTCACCGCACCCGCCACCAGCGCATATTTCAAATCGAGGCTGATGCCATCCACCAAGGACCCTAGATAGGTCAGCGCCGCGTTGTCCGTCAGCGCCGTCAGCCCTGTGGCCCCATAAAACAAGGCATGGCCACTGAGACTGCTGATCAGCGGCTTTAACCAATAAGCCTGCAAGGATCCCAGTGTGACCAATCCAGCGAGGAAGAAACCCACCAACAGCCCTTCCTTCAGCTTGAGCGGATCCTGGTATTCACGCGTGGCGGAAACCAGCCCCAAGAACAGCATGAACACGCCAAAAAAAACATCCGGGTGATGTGCAAATCCCACAACGGCGGCCAGGAACAGCACATGCAACAACGTCAGCCACACAGGCACGGCACCGCTGCGATTTTCAGCCACCTTCAGCCCGCGCAGTTCCTGACGGAATAGGAAGGTGACAATCGTCGTCGCCGTCAGGCAGCTCAGAGCTGCACGCCAGCCAAAGTGAGTCAGCATGAACATCGTGTCCCACTCCCATTTTGCAGCCACCATGAGCACGGGCGGTGCGGCAAAGTGAGTCAGAGTGCCGCCGATGGAGACATTCACAAACAGCAGACCCAAGGTGGCATACGCTAGTTTCAAACTAATGCCCTGGTCGAAATATCGACGCTTCAGCACCAGTGCCAGCAGGGTCATGGCCGCAGGCTCCGTGATGAAAGACCCCAGCAATGGCCCTACCACCAGCGCAGCCGCGTAAAAGGCCATGGCCTCCTGCATCGGCAGCAGGCGTGCAATGCCGCTGATGAGGCTTTCCGCCATCTTCACCACAGGCCGGGTGGCGGCCACCACCATCACCACCAGCACAAATTTGGGCTCCGTGTAATTCAAACTCTCAATGTAAACGACGGCATCATGGACGGAGCCTTTTAGCACCACAATGCCTGCGAACAGTGCAGCCGCCCAGAGACCAAACACCACCTCCGTTTCAGCCAGGAAGTGAAGCAGATTTTCCTGAATGGAACCGCGAGGGAACTGATGCGCCCAATGAGCAAAACGTTTCACCGCAAAGGTGTGCAACACCGCCAGGGCGAACAGTACCGTGGCCAGAATTTCCATGGGGGCAGGATCCATCCGACTACCCTAGGGAGCTAGATCCAAGAGGCAACCCAAGAATCCTCTGCTCATTTCACACCTCTTGTTAGTCCCAAAAAAAACGGTGCAGAATTCTCTGCACCGTTCGCCCTTCCACGCTGGCTCAAACGCTCACGATCGTCTTGAAACCACCGTAGGCCATGCGCTTGCAGTCGAAGGGCGGTACGCCGCCATGATCAGGGCAAAATTCATGCATGCGAGGATCGGCCATGACTTTGGCATTCACCTCATCGCGATGCTCACGCGATTTGTAAACGATGTAAGCAAAGACCACCGTCTCACCCTCCTTCGCCCCTGCGAGGGAAGGAAAAGAAACCATGTCCTTAGCATCGGTGTCTTCGGCCACGCATTCGCGATAGTCGAGGGCACCATGATCCATCCAGATCTTGCTCGCCTTTTCAGCGATGCTTTGATACTCGGAAATTTTATCTGCCGCGATCGGCAGGACGAATCCATCAATGTAGTGTGACATAATGTTAGGCTAGGTTTGTGGTTTATACAGAAAGCGAGAAAGCTTTAGCGTCGGATAAGCCCAGCCCAGGCCCGACGCTCCACCCACAGCAGGTAAAGAGGTGCCAGACTGATGAAGGCCAGCATCCCGATGGTACCGCCGCTGTTGGTGACATCTCTGGCAATCAGCGCATGGTAGGCCAGGATATTGACAATGATCGGCCCTAGGAACAGTAGCCCGATGTTACGTGTGCGCGGAATGATGACCAGGAGGCCGCCCACCAGTTCGCATAGCTTGATCAACGTGAGCATACCGGTCGGAGCGAGGGCGGCCATGAAAAGCGCTGCGGGCGAACCTTCCGGCGGCATGTCTTCCGGTTTCGGCTGGGCCAAATTAAAGAGCACCATGACAGATGCGAAAATGAATAAGAAGCCCAGAAGGGCACTGACGAAGGCGGGTATGTATTTCATGGAAGGGAGATTGGGTTAACGATTGAAAATCTGAGGGCTCAGATTTTAAGCTTGCGCGATGGCAGAAGGGTCCATCCAAAAGACCTCCCAGATGTGGCCGTCCAGATCCTGGAAACCGTGGCTGTACATAAAGCCGTGGTCCTGCGGGTCATTGTAAGTCGCTCCCCCCGCAGCGACCGCCTTGGCCACCTGCGCATCCACTTCTTCGCGACTCTCACAGGACAGGGCGATCAGCACCTCTGTGCTCTGCTTCGCATCCACCAAGGGTTTAGATGTGAAGCTCTGAAATTTCGGCTCGGTCAGCAGCATCGCAAAGATGCTCTCGCTGATCACCAAACAGGCGGCCGTTTCATCACAGAACTGCTCATTGAAACTGTAGCCCAATGCGCCAAAAAACGCCCGTGATTTGGGCAGGTCTTTGACGGCAATGTTGACGAAGATCATTTTGTTAGTCATTCCAGGAATGGGTTCTGAGAGGATTCGCAGCCGGATGTTTGAGCGGCTGTTCAAAGAGATGACGAACGAGCGTCTTCGTTAAGGACAGGAAGACGAAATATTTTTTCCCGATTTGTCAGGCCCTAGGATAACCAGCAGTGCAGCCAGACTTTCAAAACTTTCCACCCAGCACTTGTGCAGCCCATGACGCAGAAAGACATCACAGAGGGCGGGAGAATCGAAATGCAGGTGCAGTCTCAGGAGTGTCCCTTCGTCCACCTCGCTCAATCTCACGGTCAGCCGCAAAGGTCGTGGTTGATTCACATCCTCAGGCGCACCCGCTGGTTTCACCAGCTCCAGCCAAGCAGCGGGGAATCCAGAACAATCCATCGTCATCACCAGTCGCCGGGACTCTACCACCTCCACCCACTTCCCGTGCAATGGGTAGTCTGTGCCGTCTGGACTGTGCATGGTCAGGCTGTAGCGTCCTTCTGGCCGCACATCTATCTCACACACCGGATTGGTAAAGGCATGCGGCCCCCACCACTGCGCTAAGATTTCCGCCTCCGTCCAGGCTTTAAAAACATCTTCGCGCGGAGCCGAGAAAACGCAGTCCATGCCCCATTCCGACGCACCCATCAGCGCCACCGATTCATGAGTGGAAGGAAGCGAAGGAATCATGCGAGGGGAAAGAAATTTTCAAAACTAAGCTCTGCGCATCCTGTCATCCATGACACCGTTTATCTGGCAGCATTTTTGTCACCTTCCTCATCAGTGACTCGGGGGTGCATCCTCAAGGATCGTGACCATCCAACCCATCCCGAAGCGATCCTTCAGCATGCCAAAACAGGGGGACCAAAAGGTCTTCCCCATGGGCATAGTCACTTCACCTCCCTCAGCCAAAGCGGCAAATTTGGCTTCCGCCTCCTCCACCGTAGCCACGCTCAAGGACAGTGAAAACCCCGCAAAAGATTCCGGGCCTTCACAACCATCGGAGGCCATCAAAACCGTCTCGCCGACCGTGAACGAGGCGTGCATCACTTTATCTGCAAAACCAGGGGCCAGCATGTCTGGCGGCGGAGGCTCAGGGCTTTCGCTGAAGCGCATCACCATGCCCACTTGGGCACCGATGGCCTTGCGATAAAACTCAAGTGCTTCCTCACAGCGCCCGCCGAAAAAGAGATAAGGCTGAACCAGGGATGTCTTCATAAATTTAAACAAATGAATTGGTTAGGTTACTTTTAATGTGGATTGGATAAACTGATCCCGTGCAGATAAAATTCGGCCCGTGTTCAGGCCTTGGGCGCGACTTCGACGATGCTTTTCAAGCTGGCCAATCCCTGCACGAAGAAGTCTCCGCACATCTTGTCGCAGTCCATCACCAGCCCCACGGCCTTGCTCATGAAGTTGTTTTTTCCAGACATGGTCCACGTCACCAATGTGCCTGTGCCTTCCGGTTTGAAGCTAAACTCCACATCATTCGTACCTGCAAAAGGGCGGATGAATTCCAGCTTCATGCCTACCCGTTCTCCTGGGCGACTTTCGACGATGGTCTGCTTTCCCTCACCCACGTCATTGTTGCCCGACCATTGAACGGAAGAACCCACACCTGCTGGAGGCCCCTCAAAGGTGTATTTGCAAGTGGGGTCCAGCTTGACCCAGGGAGACCAGTCCTGGCCTTTGCGCAGATCATTCACCTGCTCAAAAATGGCTTGAGGTGTGGCCTGCATCGTCGCAGAACGGGACACTCGAAAGTCATCTGGGCGCATGGAAATGACGACGGCAAGACCGGCGAGGAGAACGGCAAGACCGATGAGAATTTTAGCGATCATAGTTTATCTTTTGGTTAGGCTGGGTTCGTGTGAAGTTTGGTTCAATTTGATTGTTCGATTTCTTGCAGCCGCTTGCTCAGCAAGCTTTGCTCAGATGCCATCTCGGTGAGTTTCAAAGCCGCCCGCAAATGCGCCGCCGCTGACTGGTAATGCTGCTGCTGTGCCTCCAGCTCACCCATGACAGCATGGAAAAGGTGGTAGGAGTCCAGCGGTTGGCGATCCAAGATGGCCTCCACAGCCGCCAGTCCTTGGGCAGGCCCCTCTACTTTGGCCAGTGCCACCGCGCGGTTCAGAGCGATGATGGGGGAATCATTCATTTGCAGGAGATGATCGTAAAGCCGGAGGATCTGAGGCCAGTCCGTAGAGGCCGCCTCTGGAGCCAATGAATGACAGGCAGCAATGCCTGCCTGAAGATGATACTCGCTGGCCTGATCTCCCTGCGTGGACAATCCCAGATGAAAAATGCCCCGTTGGATCATGCCCTTATCCCAACGCCGACGGTCCTGCTCCTCCAGTCGCAGGATGTCGCCCCCCGCATCCAGCCTCGCGGCGAAACGCGCACCATTCAGCAGCATGAGCGCCAGCAGAGCATGCGTGCGCGGCTTATTCCCCGCAGGATGCGCAGCCAACAAAGAGGTCAGACGTATCGCCTCATGACACAGATCTTCGCGGATCAATCGCAAGCCGCTGGAGGCTTTGTAGCCTTCATTAAATAGCAGGTACAAAATCTGCAGCACCACCTCCAATCGAACGGGCAACTCAACCCCGGAAGGGATCTCAAAGGCCACCGCTTCCTCCTGCAGCTTTTGCCGGGCGCGTGTCAGTCTTTTAGCAATGGCCGCCTCCGAGGTAAGGAAAGCACGCGCAATTTCCAGCGGGCTGAAACCACACATCACTTTCAGGGCCAATGCCGTCTGCGCCTCTTGCGGGAGCTGAGGGTGACAGCAGGCAAACATCAGCCGCAGACGATCATCCTTGATCTCGCCATCAAAACGCGGCTCCTCGCCTGTCTCCGTTTCCGCCATCCGTTGCTCAATGAAATGGACGATGTGCGGCTGCTTCTGCTGAAAGCTGGATTCTCGGCGGATGAGGTCCAGCGCTAGATTTTTCGCCGTCTGCATCAGCCAGGCAGCAGGGTTCACCGGCACGCCATAAAAGGGCCACGTTTGCAGCGCCCGTGCCAGTGCCTCCTGCACCACATCTTCCGCCATCTGGAGGCGATGGATGCCAAAAATACCCGTGAGGATGGACACCAACTTTCCCGATTCATGACGGAAAAGGTGGTCAGCCAACTGACTGATACCGGACTCGGCACTGGAGGCTGAAGCAGACATGACACTTGATGTTAGGCAGCCGCCATTTGTGCTTCCTTCACTCGATTGAAGCTAGGGCACTCAGGGGCCACGGGCCTTACCTCCGCCGTGGCTCCACAGTCCAGCATGGGCCACTCTTGGGCGATGCTTACGGCCTCCTCCATCGTCCTCACATTCAGCATCAGATACCCGCCGATGGTCTCTTTGGACTCGGCAAAAGGTCCATCCGCTACCTGACGCACTTTTCTTCCTGAGATCACTTTTCCCTCTTCAAACAGAGGCTGTGCGCCTTTCATCTTACCCTGCTGCTGCAATCGCTCAAACCACGCCATGGTGCGCGCCATGACCTGTTGCATTTCTTCGGGCGACAGATCCTGCTGCCAGCCCGTGGCTCGGAAGAGGACCATGTATTCAGTGGAATCAGAGGAGGAAAGGCTCATAAAAATTGAGGGTTTGATGGACGGTATTCAAAGGCATGACGAATGGCCGGGACTGGTCAGGACATCAGGACAGACTTTTTTCTTTTTTATTCTGCCCTTCCGAATCCCCAGGCGTGGCGGGGGAGATTCAAACAAGGAATCCACAAAATCTCGCGCCAGTTCGATGTTCTGGATCACCATCTCGGGGCTCTGGCGCGTCTTACCCACAAGCATCGAGCCCTGCCATAGACTGTTGAGAAAATGCGCCACCTGTGCGGGCTCAAAAGCACGCCGCACCCGGTGGATCTTTTTTGCATCCGTCAGCATGCGCGTCACCCGATCCTCCCAGTCTTGCAGGTGCCCATCGCAGGCGACCCGCATCTCGGCATTCACCTGGGAAAGCTCCTGCGACATCATGCCCACCATGCACACGCACAGCTCATCAGGCCGTTGATTGAAACTGACCATGATGTCCAGCAGCCGATGCAGTTGCTCCAACGGGTCCACCCCAGGCTCAGACCAGGCGGGGGTGTATAAATCCGTGCCCATTTGCGCAAACGCATCCAGGGCCGCACGGGCGATGGCTTCCTTGTTAGCAAAGTAATGAAAAAAGCTGCCCTTTGTCAGCCCTGCCTCCGCACAGATCTGGTCCACCGTCGTCGCGGCATAGCCCTGCTTCAGCATCAGACGCAGCGTCGCCCCCACCAGCCTTTGGCGGGTTTCAGCCGGATTGCGAACATGTTTAGGGGCATTAGCCATACATACTATTTAGTATGTAACTGAAAGTGTCGCAAAAACACAAGAAAAATTTCCCCACCTTTCAGATCCCTGCCTCTGGCAGTGTTAACACCTTCTTAACACCTTTTTGCCTGCCCTTAACTACGCAGAACCGGAAACACGGGAATCCTATCCGTGAGCCGCAAGCTCTCCGCCCATGATTGACCTCCTCTACCTCGGCCTCTCCGTCGCCTTCATCGTCCTCTGCGTTCTCTACGCTCGCGTCATCGAAACCCTCTGATCACTGCCCGCCATGGAAACCTTCCTCATCGCACTCATCGCCACGGCTCTGCTGGCCTACCTCCTGGTAGCCATGCTGCGCCCCGAAAAATTTTAATCATCCACGACCATGCATACGAACGACTGGCTGCAACTTGCCCTATTCCTGGGCCTCCTCGCGCTCATCACCAAGCCCCTCGGCCTCTACCTCATGCAGGTGCTGGATGCCCAGGGCCGCACCTGGCTGGACCCCATCCTGAAACCCATCGAAAAACTGACCTATCGCCTCCTGGGCACCGATCCCCAGCGCGAGCAGAATTGGAAACAATACACGCTCTCCATGCTCGCCTTCAGCCTCATCGGGATCGTCTTCACCTACCTCATCCTGCGCTGCCAGCACCTGCTGCCGTGGAATCCCCAGGGCCTGCCTGCCCTAAGCCCGCACCTGGCCTTTAACACCGCTGTCAGCTTCACCACCAATACCAACTGGCAGAGCTATGGTGGCGAGGCCACCCTCTCCTACTTCAGCCAGATGGTGGGGCTGACGTTTCATAACTTCGTCTCGGCTGCCACCGGCATCGCCATCGCCGCCGCCCTCGTGCGTGGCATTGCACGCAGTTCAGGGAAGACGTTGGGCAACTTCTGGGCCGACCTCGTGCGTGTCACCTATTACCTACTGCTGCCCCTGTGCGGCGCCTTCGCCCTCTTCTTGGTTTCCCAAGGCATGATTCAGAACTTCGAATCCTACACCAAGGCCACCACGCTGGAAGGTACAGAACAAGTCATCGCTCAAGGCCCCATGGCCTCTCAGGTCGCCATCAAGATGCTGGGCACCAATGGCGGCGGTTTTGTGAATGCGAACGCAGCGCACCCTTTTGAAAACCCCACCCCGCTTTCCAATCTCGTGCAGATGCTTGCCATCTTCGCCATCGGCAGTGGCCTAACGTATTATTTAGGGCGCATGGTGAAAAACCAAGCGCACGGCTGGGCTGTCTGGGCCGCGATGATGGTGCTGTTTACCAGCGGTGTGTTGGTTTGCGCCCATGCTGAGGCCCAGGGCAACCCCATCCACCAGCAGCTCGGTGTCGCCGCAACGGATGGGAACATGGAGGGCAAGGAGGTGCGCTTTGGCATCTTCAATTCCTCCCTCTTCGCCACCGTCACGACGGCCGCCTCCTGCGGCGCGGTGAATTCCATGCACGACTCCTTCACCGCCATCGGGGGTTTTGTGCCCCTATTCATGATGGAGCTGGGCGAGGTGGTCATCGGCGGTGTCGGGGCCGGTCTTTACGGCATGCTTGTGTTTGTCATCCTGGCCGTCTTCATCGCTGGCCTCATGGTGGGCCGCACGCCGGAATACCTCGGCAAAAAGATTCAGGCGAAGGAGGTCAAGCTGGCCATGCTCACCCTGCTCATCCTCACGCTCAGCATCCTCGGTTTCACCGCCTGGGCCAGCGTCAGCGCTTGGGGTCTGGCAGGTCTGAACAACGCAGGCCCGCATGGCTTTAGCGAGATGCTGTATGCCTACTCCTCCGCCACAGCCAACAACGGCAGCGCCTTTGCCGGCCTGACGGCGAACACCCCCTGGTACAATACCACGTTAGGCGTCGCCATGCTCATCGGTCGGTTTCTCATGATTGTGCCCATCATGGCTCTGGCTGGATCTTTGGTGCAGAAGCAGGCCGCACCGCCCACCGCCGGCACCTTCCCTGCCCATGGGGCCACCTTTACCCTGCTGCTCATCGGCACGGTCCTCCTCGTCGGCGCGCTGAATTTCCTCCCTGCCCTGGCCTTAGGTCCCGTCGTTGAGCACTTCCTCACGCTCCAGGGCCGCTTGTTCTAATCAACCTTTCACCTCGACTCTTATGTCACACACACCCAGTTCCCTTTTCGACGCCTCCATTGTCGTCCCCGCCCTCGGCGAGTCGTTCAAAAAACTCGACCCGCGCCTGATGGTGAAAAACCCCGTCATGTTCGTGACGCTCGTCGGCGCACTGCTCACCACCTTCAGCATCTTTACGGCTGGGGAAGATCGTGCCTTCATCATCCAGCTCAGTGTCTGGCTGTGGTTCACCGTTTTGTTTGCCAACTTCGCTGAAGCCGTCGCTGAAGGCCGTGGCAAAGCTCAGGCGGACAGCCTGCGCCGTGCCCGCAAAGACACCATGGCCCGTCGCCTCATCGGCAACGATGAAAAACTGGTGCCCGCCGCCGCTCTGGAAAAAGGTGAACTCGTCGTCTGTGAAGCCGGCGATGTCATCCCTGCCGATGGAGAAGTGATACAGGGCATCGCCAGCGTGGATGAGGCCGCTATCACGGGTGAGTCCGCGCCCGTCATCCGCGAAAGCGGGGGTGATCGCAGCGCTGTCACAGGTGGCACACGGGTCATCAGCGACCGCATCGTCATCCGCATCACTTCGGAGAAAGGCCAGACATTCTTGGATCGCATGATCTCCATGGTGGAAGGCGCACAGCGTCAAAAAACGCCGAACGAAATCGCTCTCACCATCCTGCTTTCAGCCATGACGCTGATCTTCCTGCTGGTGTGCATCACGCTCATGCCCTTCGGGGTTTATGCCGGGGCAAATTTCTCCATCCCCGTGCTCATCGCCCTGCTGGTGTGTTTGATTCCCACCACCATCGGCGGGTTGCTCAGCGCTATCGGCATCAGCGGGATTGATCGCCTCATCCGCCGCAATGTCATGGCCACCAGTGGGCGTGCGGTGGAGGCTGCGGGTGACATTGACGTGCTGCTGCTGGACAAAACAGGCACCATCACCATCGGCAATCGCATGGCCTCAGACTTCCGCCCTGCCCCGGGCATCACCGAGCAGCAACTCGCCGATGCCGCCCAGCTCGCCTCCTTGGCCGATGAAACCCCCGAAGGCCGCAGCATCGTGGTGCTGGCGAAGGAGAAGTTTAACATTCGTGGTCGCGAACTCGCCGCACCGCATGCCACCTTCATCCCCTTCACTGCCCAGACACGCATGAGCGGCGTGGACCTGGATGGACGCAGCATTCGCAAAGGTGCAGCCGATTCCATCAAAGCTTACATCATCAACCAAGGCGGCACTTATCCGGCTGAAGTGGCCAAGGCCGTGGAAGCAGCCTCCCGCGCTGGGCGCACGCCCCTCGTCGTTTCCGAAGGCAACCAGGTCCTCGGCATTGTCGAACTGAAGGACGTGGTCAAAGGCGGCATCAAAGAACGTTTCGCACAGCTCCGCAAAATGGGCATCCGCACCGTCATGATCACCGGAGACAACCCCATGACCGCCGCCGCCATCGCCGCCGAGGCGGGGGTGGATGACTTCATGGCCCAGGCCACTCCAGAAGATAAACTGAAGCGCATCCGCGATGAGCAGGCCGCAGGCCATCTGGTGGCTATGACCGGGGACGGCACCAATGATGCCCCCGCCCTGGCCCAGGCCGATGTGGGCGTGGCCATGAATACAGGCACCCAGGCCGCCCGTGAAGCGGGCAACATGGTGGACCTGGACAGCAACCCCACGAAGCTCATCGAGATCGTCGAAATCGGCAAGCAACTGCTCATGACCCGTGGCAGCCTAACCACCTTTAGCATCTCCAATGATGTCGCGAAATACTTTGCCATCATCCCCGCCATGATCATGGCCACTTTCCCTGAAGTGGCCCCGCTGAATATCATGGGCCTCGTAAGCCCGCAAAGCGCCATCCTCAGCGCCGTCATCTTCAATGCCCTCATCATCGTGGCCCTCATCCCCCTAGCGCTGAAAGGCGTGCCTTATCGGGCCATGGGCGCGGTGGCTGTGCTGCGGCGGAACCTCCTCGTCTATGGCCTTGGCGGCCTCATCGTCCCCTTCATCGGCATCAAGATCATTGACCTGATCATCAATCTCTAATCACCCACCTCTTATGAAACTGCTTCTCCAAGAAATCCGCCCCGCCATCGTCGCCACCTTTGTTCTGGCTGGCATCACCTGCGGTGTTTACCCCCTGCTCGTTACCACAGTGGCGCAGGCAGCGTTTAAAGATCAGGCCCAGGGCAGCCTCATCGTCGGGGCCGATGGCAAAGTACGCGGCTCCAGCCTGCTGGGGCAAAACTTCACCTCTGAGCGCTACTTCCACACACGTCCCAGCGCGGCGGGTAGCGGTTACGACGGTGCCAGCTCCAGCGGCAGCAACCTCGGGCCCACCTCTCAAAAACTGCGGGATCAGATCCAGGAACGTCTCACCGCCTACCGGACTCTGAATGGCCTAGCTGCCGATGCCGAAGTCCCTGCCGATGCCGTCACCGCCTCCGGCTCCGGTTTGGACCCACACATCAGCGTCAAAAACGCCACGATTCAGGCTGCCCGTGTGGCTAAGGCGAGAAACCTGCCCTTGCCAAAGGTCGAAAGCCTCATCACCGCCCACACCAGCACGCCCACGTTTGGGCTGCTAGGTGAGGCACGGGTGAATGTCGTCTCGCTCAATCTGGCACTCGACGCCGCCAAGTAACTCGTCTCAAGATACGCCATGCACCCGGAATCTCCACACCCCAACCCCGATGCTCTGCTGGCGCAGATGCAGAAGGAGCACTCCCAGGCGCAGCCAGGGCGGCTGCATATCTTCCTGGGCATGTGCCCCGGGGTGGGAAAAACCTACGCCATGCTGCAGGCGGCCCGACAGAGGGCCAAAGAGGGAGTGGAGGTGCTTGTGGGCGTGGTGGAAACACATGGTCGCCATGAGACCTCCGCCTTGCTGGAGGGCCTGCATGTTTTACCACGC
The DNA here is from genome assembly GCF_039542385.1 of Prosthecobacter algae. NCBI lineage: Bacteria > Pseudomonadati > Verrucomicrobiota > Verrucomicrobiia > Verrucomicrobiales > Verrucomicrobiaceae > Prosthecobacter > Prosthecobacter algae. Next base: position 110,807 of record NZ_BAABIA010000012.1, read on the forward strand.
AAGCTGTTAGACCATCGTGGCTACTCGTTGGAAGAATTCGATGTGGATGAGGTACTGCGCCTGCGCCCGCAGCTTGTGCTGGTGGATGAACTGGCCCACACCAATGCCCCCGGCTCACGCCATGCCAAACGTTACCAGGATGTGCTGGAGCTGATGGATGCCGGGCTGGATGTGTACACCACCCTGAACGTCCAGCACATCGAGAGCCAGGTGGACATCGTCCAGCAAATCAGCGGTGTGGCCATTCAGGAAAAAGTACCGGACTCGCTGCTGGATCGTGCGCATGAGATCCAGCTCATTGACCTCAGTGCCGAAAAGCTACTGGAGCGCATGGCGGAGGGCAAAGTGTACATGGGTGAAAGGGCCGAACACGCCGTCTCGAATTTCTTCAAAGAAGGCACCCTCACCGCCCTGCGCGAACTCGCCCTCCGTTTCACTGCCGAGCGCGTGGATCGTGACCTCGATGACATCCGCCGGACACGGCGCGTGACCAGCGCCTGGAAGACCAATGCGCGTCTCCTGGTCGGCATCGGTCCCAGCCCTTATGCGGAAAGTCTCATCCGCTGGACCCGCCGCGCGGCCGCAAGACTGGACGGCAACTGGATCGTCGCTTGGGTGGAAAGATCCGCCCCGCTCACCCCTGCCGAACAAGAAGTGCTGACACGCGCTCTCGGGCTGGCACGTCGCCTAGGTGCCGAGGTGGTCACCCTCACCGGGGATGATGTGGCGGAGGCCCTACTGCAGTTCGCTAGCGAACGCAACGTCTCCCAGATCGTTGTGGGTAAGCCTGACAAACGCACTTGGGGCGGCTCGCTGGCAGATCGCCTCATCGCCGAAAGTGGTGACATTGACGTCTGTGTGGTTCGCCCCGTAGCTGGGCGGCAGCTCACAGCCCCTGCCGCGCCACCTGCCAGCACGCCCATCTCCCAGGTGGGAGAGTATAGCTGGGCTGTGGCCCTCACCTTCGTGCTAACGAGCCTCTGCTGGGCTTTACTTCCAGTTACTGGGTACACCTTTGTCGCCCTCGTTTTGTTGCTCGGCGTCATGGCCGCAGGCATGCGTTTTAGTCGAGGCCCGGTACTGGCCATGGCTTCTGTCAGTGCTCTCGCTTGGAACTACTTTTTCATCCCGCCTCAGTTCACCCTGCACATTGACCAGCCCGAGGACATGCTCATGTTTGGCATGTTCTTTCTCGTGGCGCTCAGCATGGGCCATCTCACCACACGCCTGCGCCAGCGTGAGGCCGCCGAGCGCCGCCGCCAGCGCCAGACCGCAGCCCTCCTGCGCGTCACCCAAAGCGCCGCCCTTGCAGCAGAGCCGGACAAAGGGTTGCATGAAGCTCTGCGAGTGATCACCGATCTCTTGCAGTCTGGAGTCTCCCTGGTCCTGCGTCAAAGTGACCATACCCTCAGCCCCACGGCACATCCCTCCAGCAGCTTTCAGCCTAACTCCAAGGAGTGGGGCGTGGTGGCCTGGAGCTTTGATCACAAACAAGTCGCCGGTCGTTTCACCGATACCCTGCCCGAGTCCGACGCCACCTGGTTTCCGCTGCAAACCGCCACCTCCACCATGGGCGTGCTGGGCATCCGCCTGGAGCGCGATGGCAGGCTGGATTTCACCACCCGGCAGACCATTGAGGCGCTGGCCCTGCAACTCGCACTGGTCTTGGAAAAGGAACATTTCATCCAGGCTGCCAGCCGGGCCGAGGTGCTGGAGCAATCTGAAAAGCTGCGCCAAACCCTGCTGGACAGCGTTTCCCACGAGCTCAAAACTCCCCTCGCTGTCATCAAAGCCAGCCTGGAAGGCCTAAGCGAACACCCGGCTGCCAGCAACCCCTACACCGGAGAAATCGCCACCGCCACCGAGCGTCTCCAGCGTGTGGTGGATCACCTCCTGCACATGACACGCATCGAGTCTGCCGTAATGCAGCCGCACCTCGATTGGTGCGACATACGCGATGTCATCCAGGCAGCCCGCTCTGCCGCAGGACCCGCTTTGACGGCCCATCCGCTGAGCGTCTTCATTCCAGATACCATGCCTCTGGTTAGGCTAGATCATAGCCTCATGGCGCAAGCTCTGGCCAATATCCTGCACAACGCCACTGCCTACACACCGGCGGGCACCGCGATTGACATTCGTGTCACCGTGCAGGGAGATCGTCTGCATCTCACCGTTCGAGATCATGGCCCAGGCTTCGCAGGTGAAAGTGCGCTGCGGGTGTTTGAAAAATTTTATCGCTCCCCAGGCAGTCCCGCAGGAGGCACAGGCCTCGGTTTGGCCATTACCCGAGGTTTCGTGCGAGCCCAGGGCGGAGAGATCACCGCCCGCAACCACCCCGATGGCGGTGCCGAGGTGGCCATCGAAATGAAACGTGTTTTTTAAGCGGTTGTCTTTGCCAGAATCATCCCGCTCGCTGACGTGTGGTTCTTCCACCAAGTCACCGCCCCTGCATGACCTGCCTGATCATAGATGATGAACCCCAGATCCGCCGCCTGTTGCGGCTGGCCCTGGAATCACGCGGCTACACCGTGCGCGAGGCGGAGGCCGGTCAGTTAGGCCTGCAAGAAGCGGCCTTTCATAAACCGAATGCCATCCTGCTGGATTTGGGCCTGCCAGACATGGACGGACTGGAAGTGCTGAAACGCCTGCGTGAATGGAGCGATGTCCCCGTGCTGATCCTCAGTGTGCGCGATCAAGAAAGCATCAAAGTCGCCGCTCTGGAAAATGGCGCAGATGACTACGTGACGAAACCCTTTGGCACCGCCGAGCTCATGGCCCGCCTCACCGCCATCACCCGGCGGCAACGAAGCGTGGAGGTGGCCGAGGTCACTCTCGGCCCCTTGCATATCAGCCTGGTAGATCACGCCGTCACGCTCGCTGGGCAGGAGGTGAAGCTCACGCCAACCGAGTACGCCCTGCTGAAGGCCCTCGCCCGGCATCCAGGGAAAATCATCACCCAGCAGCAGCTCCTCAAAGCCGTGTGGCCTGGCATGAACGTGGACCAAACTGCCGCTCTGCGCGTGCACGTGAACCACCTCCGCAGCAAAGTTGGCAGCAGTGTGGAGATCCGCAATGAGCCGGGCATCGGCTACCGTATCCTTGGTTAGGCATTCGAGGCGGCTTCCACCGCCCTCAGAAAACCCTTCTTTTCAGGAGAAAGCTCACTCCTCCTTGGCCTTTCCCTTCGCCTTTTTCTTCCCCTTCCCTTTGGCACTGCCGTTGCTTTGGCTGCCGGACGTGGAGGGCACTTCTTCACCAGCCGCCGGGAGTGCTGCCGCCAGCCGTGCCTTGGTTTTGCTCATGTCAGCCTCAGTGGCCAGGTTCGTCCACTCGTTCGGGTCCTTGGAGTGGTCATACAGTTCCTCGCTTCCATCGGCGTAGCGGATGTAGCGCCAGCGGGCATCCTTCACCGCGTGATTGCCACGGCCATGCGTGCAGATGGCCACCTGCCCCCACGTGCTGGTGGGGTCCTTCAGCAGAGGCATCAGGCTGGCACCCTTGACATGCACCGGCAAAGGAAGCCCTGTCAGTTCACACAGCGTGGGGTAAATGTTCAAGTAGTCCACAGGTGCTTTGCAAACACTGTTAGGCTTGGTGATGCCAGGGGCCACGATGGCGCAGGAGGTGCGCGTGGTTTCTTCCCAGAGGGCAAATTTGCGCCAATGCTGTTTCTCCCCCAGAGCCCAGCCATGGTCCGTCCACCAGACGATGATCGTCTTGTCCTTACGTGGACTCGCATCCAGTCCATCCAGCAGGCGGCCCACCTGATCATCCAAAAAGGAAATGGTGGCCAGATACGCCTGCACCGCCTTTTTCCACTGGTCACCTTTCAGCACCGCTGCGTGATCCCCCTGTGGTTTGGCCATCTGCACGCCTGCTGCAGGAATGTCCGCGAGGTCATCGTCCTTCGTCACCGGAAGCTGGATGCCTTCCAACGGAAACCGGTCGTAATACTCCTGCGGCACATACCACGGCAGGTGCGGCTTCACATAACCCACACCGAGGAAAAGCGGTTTGTCCAGCGGGGCCGTCTTGAGTTGATTCACGGCCCAGTCGGTGAGCTTGTAATCGCCCATCTCCTGCGGTTTCGAATTCACGGCACCCCAGTCAAAGTGGCCGCTTTTCAGCCCGTTCATGTTTTCTTCATGCTCGTTGATGCTAGGGAAAAGCCCCTCCCATTTCGTCCAGCCATCCTCACGCCCCTCTGCATTGAAGTTGTGATAAATCTTGCCGCCACCAAGAGTGTTGTAGCCCTGGGCCAGGAAGTGGCGGTTGATCGTCAGCGTGTCCTTCATCACGCCCTGAGCCGGATCGCCATTCGTGTAAATACCCGTCTGCCAGGGACGCAGGCCGCTCATCAGCGCCGCCCGCGAGGGATTGCACGCCGGGGCTGCACAGTGGCTATTGGTGAAGGCCATGCCACGCGCGACCAGTCGGTCGATGTTCGGTGTCTTTGTCTGCGGATGCCCACCCAGGTGGGTGACCCAGTCGTTCAAATCATCCACGGCGATGAAGAGGACATCCGGCTTTTCAGCCGCTGAAAGACTGAGTGAAAACAGGCCCAGCAGGGCAATGAGAAGGCGCATGGGTTTCATGAGCGCTGGGGAACGTGGTGAGCGCAAACCATCTTCCCTTTTTTTCTTCATTGCATCGTCACTCCTCTGTCTTTCCTTATCGCTCATGACTCCACCACCTTCCGGTCCGCTGCTCATCCGTCATGAAGGCCACACGCCGCGCGAGCGCAGCACCTGTGGCTGGCGGGATCGCCTCATCAGCCACGAAGACGCACCGCTCTCACCTGTCGCCTGGGCACATGCCGTGGACATTGATGGGGCCAAGCTGCATTACCACAAACGCTCCACCGAGCTCTACTACGTGCTCTCAGGTAGTGGTACAGTGCTGCTGGATGGCATGGAGCAAGCCGTCTCTGCAGGCTCACTCGTCCACATCCCCCCAGGCGTCATCCATGGTGCCAGGGGGCAAATGCGCGTCCTCGTCATCGGCATCCCCGACATCGCAGAAGACGACTATTTTGAAGCCGAAGAAGCGGAGCCTTAGGGCCTCAGCGTGGAGCTGGAAGGACTCCCGCAAGGATCATCAGCACGATCAGCACCAGCAACAAAGCCGCAGCCACAGAGAAGGTGGTCTTGGAGGGAATGGGGGTGATTTTCATAATTTCGCCCTGTTTATATCTCAATGAATCGTAAATGCATAGTACATACTATGTAAACTCGAAATCAGACCGCCGTTTTTAAACGAGGTTCCACAAGACGTCTCCCCTAACCAAAAGAAGCGCAACTTTGCACAAGCTTCGAAATTAAATTGAAGAAGCGCCGAATCTTCACGTTTCAGCCGCCGTCAGACCGAAGCACCGACTTCACGCCATGAAAACATTTGCCCTTCTCCTGCTGGTGGCCACCGCCGCCCACGGCGCATCCTTGCCCGAAGCCGCCAAGATCGACAGCCTGCTGGCTGCCGATTGGCAAAAGCATAACCTGCAGCCGAATGTCACCGCACCGGATGAAGTCATCGTCCGCCGCCTCTACCTGGACATCGCAGGCCGCATCCCCACCGTGGAAGAAACTCGCGACTTCATGCAGTCGGTAGATCCTCAGAAGCGCAGCAAGCTCATCGACAAGCTTCTGGCCAGCGATGGCTACACTAGCCACATGTTTAATTTCTGGGCCGATGTCCTCCGCCTAACTGACAATACGAAAGGCAAGATCACAGCCGAGGCCTATGAAGAATGGCTGAAGAAGGAGCTCAAGGCCAACACCCCCTACGACCAGTTTGTGAAAAAGCTGCTCACCACCGAAGGCGGTGCTTGGGATAGCGGCAGCATCGGCTTTTATCAGCGCGACGAAAACAAGCTCGATCATCTCGCCTACACCGTGCAGGTTTTCCTCGGCACCAGCATCGTCTGCGCCCAGTGCCACAATCACCCCTTTGATAAGTGGTCCCAAAAGGACTACTACGGCATGGCTGCCTTCACCTACGGCATGGATACACGCGGCGGCGGTGTGAATGAGATCAAGCTCCCGAAGCGTCCCCAAGGGAAACAGATCCCCGAAGCTCTGGCCAAGATGTCTAACAAAGAGCGTCGTCAATTCATGAAAGACCACCCCGAGGAGGTGGCTAAAATGCGCAAGGAAGCTGCCGCCAGCCAAACCACCGCCAGCAGCAAAGAAGACATGCAGCAGGTGCGCAAGGCCCTGGGCGATGTGATGAAACCCCTTCGCTACACCGCCATCTCTTGGAATGAAGGCAAGCTGCCGAAGCTGCCCCATGACTACGCATACACCGATGCCAAACCCGGCGACACCATCGAACCTCGCGCCATGTTCGGCCATGAGGCTAAGCCCAAAGAAGGCCAGACGACCGTGCAAGCCTTTGCCGACTGGATGGCCAGCCCGGAAAACCCGCGCTTCACCACCGTCATCGCCAACCGCATGTGGAAGCACGTTTTTGGCGGTGCCCTCATTGAGCCGCTGGATGAGATGACCGACTCCTCCGTCGCCAGCAACCCAGCCCTCATGGATTACCTCGCCCAGCTCATGATCGAGAAGAAGTACTCGCTAAAATCCTTCATGCGCGTGCTTTACAACACCGATACCTACCAACGCATGGCCAGCACCCAGGAAGTGGCCCTGGGCGAGACCAATCACTTCACCGGCCCCAGCCTCCGCCGCATGAGTGCCGAGCAAGTCTGGGACTCCATGATCACCCTCACCAAAGGCAACGTGGACGGAGAAGTGGACGATGAAAATCAGCGCCTTCACCAATACCTTGGCGACCTCAACATGTTCATTACCACAATGAAAGAAAAAGGTCCCGAAGGCATCATCGCCGCCGCCAAAGCAGGCATGGCACAGCGCCAAGAAAACGACCGCGAACTGGATGCCATGCGCGCCAAACTCGCCGAGAAAGGCACCGCCAGCCCCGCTGAGGCCAAAGCTCTAGCCAACGCCGCCAATAAACTCCGTCGCGAATCCAGCAACGATCTCCTCGTCAACCTCATCGGTGAAGAACGGGCCGAAGCCCTGATCGAAGGCTACCGACCTAACAAACAAGAAAACAAACGCCCCCGTATTGACCGCGCCGTTATGGCCACCCTCACTAAGGAGCAACGCAAGGACCTCGTCCGTAGCGCGAGTAACAACACCATGGTCTCCCGCGCCTCCGAGCTTCCCTCCCCTGCCCGCCCCGGCCACTTCCTGCGCACCTTTGGCCAGTCTGACCGCGAGGTCATCGACAACGCCAGCGACGACGCCTCCGTCCCCCAGGCCCTCACCCTGCTCAATGGTCCCGTCGTGGAAAGTCTCACCAGCCCCATCTCCTTGCTCAGCCAACAGCTCAAGAAGGCTGGCAGCAACGATCAAAAAGCCGCGCTTCTCTACGAGGCCCTGTTGAGCCGCCAGCCCACGAACAACGAACGTGCCGTGCTGACCCAGGTCATCAACGAACGTGGGGACAAAGCCCTGGAAGACATCACCCACGCCCTCCTCACCGGCTCTCAGTTCCTCTTCATTCAGTAAAGCCCTCCCGTTTTCAGCCCCTGCTCTTCCCCGCCATGAACTCACCCTTCCTCCGTGCTGATGAACCGACTCGTCGTGACTTTGTCATGAACATCGCCAAGACCTGCCTCGGCGTTTCCGTCATGTCTCCGCTGATGCGCGGCCAGGCCCAGGCAGTCGCCTTTGAGGGCAGTTCTAAGGCCCGACAGGTGGCCACCGCCAGAAACGTCATTTATCTCTACATGGCGGGTGGCATGACCCACCTGGATACCTTCGGTGTCAGCCCTGGGGCCGCCACCATGGGCGATACCAAGTGCATCCCCACCAGTGCAGATGGCGTGCAGATCGGCGAGGGCCTGCCCACCGTGGCCAAGCACATGCACCATGGCGTCATCATCAACAGCCTCTCCAGCACCCAGGGCGCGCATGAACAGGGCAACTACTACCAGCACACCGGCTACACCATGCGTGGTGCCACCCGCCACCCCACCATGGGAGCTTGGCTGCAAAAGTTTCAGGGCAAGGGCAATCCCGACCTGCCCGGTACTGTCGTCATTTCCAATGACAGCAAGCACCCAGGTGGTGGCTTCTTTGAAGCCTCCTTCCAGCCCCTGCTACTGAACAATCCCAGCACCGGCCTCCAGCACAGCAAGCGCATGGCCAGCCTCGGAGAATCAGATCTAGACTACCGTTTGGGCCTCTCAGCCAAGCTCAATGCAGGCTTTGAAAAGACCTACGCCCACAGCGCGGTCCGTGCTTACAGCGATGTGTATAAAGATGCGGTCCGCGTCATGAAAAGCGCAGATCTCACCGCTTTCGATCTCAGCCAGGAATCCGCAGAACTGCAGACTGAATACGGCGAGTCCACCTTTGGCCAGGGTTGCCTTCTGGCCCGGCGTTTGATTGAACACGGCGTGCGTTTCATTGAGGTCACCAGCGGCGGCTGGGACATGCACAACGACATCTACGCCCGCCTGCCTGAAAAGATCGCCGAACTGGACAAAGCCCTCGGTGCCCTTCTGGGTGACCTTGAGCGTCGTGGCCTTCTCCAGGATACCCTCGTCGTCCTCACCAGCGAGTTTGGCCGCACCCCGGACATCAATCAAAACTCAGGCCGCGACCACTACCCCAAAGCCTTCAGCTCCGTCCTCTGGGGCGGCGGCGTGCAGGGCGGCCAGACCTATGGCAAAACGGACAAAGGCATTGAGGTCACCGAAAACAAAGTCTCCCCGCCGGATCTGAATGCCACCATCGGCTACGCCCTCGGCCTGCAACTGGACCAGGTGCTTTACTCCCCCACCAAGCGCCCCTTCACCATCGCCGACAAAGGCCAGCCCATCACCGCCCTTTTTGGTTAGGCCAGGCAGAACGCGACACCGAGCACCGTGCCAAGCACAAACGATGAATTTAACTCGGCGACTAAATAACCTCCGAGATTGCCCATCGCGGCCACCTTCCCCCAAGCCCAAAGGGCTTAAGGAATTGAGCCCAGGGTTCGCAGAAACCTGGGTCACAACCACGCCACATCCCATCCCCGCGATCAACCCCAACGGGGTTGTGTCCTACGTCGAATGGCTCCGTCGGCCCCCCGGACGGAACCTCGTTGAGGTTCACCTTCCACTTTTTGCGTCGTCCGCCTAACCTCAGGGTTGTTCCAACCCTGGGCTGAAAGACACAAGCCCTTCGGGCTTGATGAATATGACGGCAAATCCGCTATTGGCCACGTCTCGCCTCCTTCCCAACATAGGGGGTTGCGTCCGCCGTCGGATATCCTTCACGGACCGCCACACACGGCACCTCGTCACAGCCACCTTCCCCCAAGCCCAACGGGCTTACAAAAAGAGCACTCAGAACAGGGCAATCAATCACTCTGGAGCCCATATTCCACGGGCTTTGGACGGCCTCAGGGGGCTGTCTTTTGACACTCCACCCATGGTCATGCATGACAAAAGCATGACAACTCCAGCCCTCACCTCTCGGGGCAAGGGCAAACCTGTGGCGGTGGTCAAGCAGGGCTCCGCAGCCGTGCCCATCTACCGGGGCCTCTGCCGTGGAATGCCCCGGTTCACTGTCGCGTTCTACCTCAACCAGCAGCGGCGGCGGCTTACCTTCGGCTCACTGGATGCTGCCAAGGAAGAGGCACGCAAGGCCGCACTCAATATCCAGCGGGGCGTGAGCAGCGATAATGACCTGCGGCCTCAGGACCGGGAGGCTCTTCGGGCTGTCCAGCACATGCTCAAGCCGCTGGGACTGCCCTTGGTTTCAGTCGTCGAGGAATACCTCCAGTGCCGGCGCAAGCTGGGAGAGGTGCCGCTGCTGATGGCCGTGGAGGATTTCGTGACGAGGTCGCGCAGTTATGAGGCTGGCATCACGGTGCCTCGGGTGGTTGACGAACTCCTCCTGCTCAAGAAGCAGGACGGTGTGAATGAGCACTACCTCAAGCTGCTGGACGGGAACCTTCGCCAGTTTGCCAAGTCGTTCCCAGGTGAGATCACAATGGTGACCGGGGCCATGATTGACGGCTGGCTGCGTCGTGGTGCGCATTCCATGGTCACCCGCAACAATTGGCTCAAACGTGTGAAGGAGCTTTTCTCCTTTGCCAAGCGGCGAGGTTACCTGCCCAAAGGCGAAGCCACCGTGGCGGAAGCGCTCAAGCGCGGCAAGCAGGCTGACACGGATGTCGGCATCTTTACGCCCGAGCAGATGGAGAAGCTCATGAGGGCCGCGACGGAGGATTTGATTCCGGTCCTTGCCATCGGTGGATTCGCGGGACTGCGTGGCGCTGAAATCGCACGGCTGAACTGGAGCGCCGTGGATCTCGGGCGAAAAATCATCGAGTTGCGTGCCGGACAGGCCAAGACAGCCTCGCGCCGCATTGTGCCCATCACCGACAATCTGGCCAGCTGGCTGGCGAAGGTCGAGCGGAATGGCCCTGTGGTTCCTGACGATGGCGTCTTCTTGAGGGCACGGCGTCTGGCCAAGAGCCTGGGCATTCCATGGCCGCACAACGCCCTGCGTCACTCCTACATCAGCTACCGGATCGCCGTGGTGCAAAGCGCGGCCCAGGTGGCGCTGGAGGCGGGAAACTCGCCAGACATCATCTTCAAGCACTATCGCGAATTAGTCACGGAACCAGAAGCCAAGGAATGGTTCGCCATCATGCCGGCCAAGGGCTGGGTTCCGCCTGAGCCGAAGAAGCCGAAATCCATGCCCCGTCGCCAGAGGAAATTCGTCGATGCCATTTTGGGTTGAGCCTCGTTGCGCAACGAACGGAAACTTTCATTACTTGTTCCGGCGAGATACTTCAAAAATAATCAATCTGGGAGATCAGTAAGGTGCTGGCGGATCATTACCATGAAATGGATATTGCCATGATGCACACCGACTAAATGGCTTGGCTTAGGCCTACTAAACGAGAACGCCGCCGCAAGTGACTCCCGGCACTTACGGCGGCGCTTATTTCAAGCCAATGAGAGATGGACGCTTCTCAGTTGGCCTTCTTCGCACGACCAAGCACGTCGTCTTTTGTCGTGAGAGCGACAGCGACGACTTGGTCGATGAGATCCTGGCTGATTTTTAGATCCTTCAGCGTGTTGACGAGGTTTTCGGCGATGGCGTTGAAATGCACTTCAGTGAGACCCATGCCGTCGTGGGCCTTGCGCATGTCCTTGCCTGTCCAGGGGAGAGGGCCACCAAAAGCTGCGGAGAGAAATTCCTTCTGTTTCCGGCGCTGCTTGTCCATGCTTACATCATCAAAGAAATGCTTCACACGGTCATCAGCCAGGACTTTGACATAGAAGGCCTCTACAGCTGCATCGATGGCGCCTTTGCCACCAAGCTTTTGATACAGACTGTCCTCACGCGCTTTCAGCCACTTGGTTTTGCAGGCTTCTTTGGCAAAGGACCACTTTCGGCCCTCATACTCGGCCGTGATGGTCGGATCGACAGGTTTTCCAGTGACAGGGCAGACGGTGTTCGTTGCGGTTTCAGTCGCGACAGCAGCCGGATCAGCCGCGAGCGCGGCATTGACGAGCAGTGACATGACGAAGGTGATCGTGGCGATGGATGAGAGGATGAGTTTCATGGTTGAATATGGCTTCAGTAGGAAGTTTCGGATATTACAGAACTTAACTTCCGTAATCATCTCGTATCCTGCTCAACGGTGCGCGTGTCTTGTTTCCTTGCGCCACACCAATGGAGGCCCAGTGCTTGCCAACATATGCATGGGGAGTTGGTCGTTGATAGAGGCGAACCAAGAGTGCTGTCAGTGAATCATCACAACGGCACTCCAGAGAGTTTTTCCAATCATCCAGGAGGTTGTCATCATGTCCGCCAAAGTAATCACCGCCACGGAAACCCCGATCTGCTACCACCTTGCGCCTGACCGGAGACTGCTGGATGCGAAGTGCTCGGTGCAAAGCTGTCAGCATCGCCACCCTGGCACTGGTGCCTCCACCACACCGGACATGCCGCCATGCCTGATGGGGGTCCAGCACCACACCGTGATTCAGGTCGGTGCGGTGAAGCGACTCGCCATCATGGTGACGCCTCAGTGTGGCGGTGAATTCAAAGATGAAGCTTGGGAGGCGCTGGCGACGATCCGCGCCATCCTGCGGCAGCAAAATGAACCAATGGAGGTGACGATGCAGACGGTGTTCCTTCGTGATCGAGACGACGTGCCAATGGCAGAGTTGCTCTTTGCTGCATGTTATGGCGACAAGATGCCATTGACGATCTTTGTCGTGCAGCCTCCATGCGAGGGGCGTGGCATCGCCATCGAAGCGTGGGCGGTGGGCACTCGTCATGCACAGGTGGCCTACCACGGTGAGCATCTGGTGACCGTGGATTACGATGGCATGCGCTGGATTTACGCCTCGGCTGGCTCTCTGCACCGCGAGGGCCGCACGGCCTATGAGCAGTCCCTGGAGGTGTTTGAGAGCATGCAGCGTGCTCTGGCGCAAGGCGGCGCGTCATTTGAGGATGTGGTGCGCGTGTGGCTCTATCAGGGTAGCATCACGGAGGAAGTGCATGGGGTGGAGCGTTACCGTGAACTGAACCGTGCCCGCACAGATTTCTTCGCGAACATACCCTTCGACAAGCGCCCCCTGCCCTCGCCTCACAATGGTCACGCCATCTACCCAGCCAGCACGGGCATTGGCACGCGCTGCCACGGCCTCATCACCGCCTGCATGGCGCTGCAAAGCAAGCGAGACGATGTCTCGTTGCTGGGACTTGAGAATCCGCTGCAAATCTCCGCTTTTGATTACCCCAAGGAGTACTCCGTCAAGAGTCCAAAATTTGCCCGAGCGATGGCCGTGCGTGTCGGCAATCATGTGACGACGTGGATCTCCGGCACGGCCAGCATTGTGAACGCTGAGACGGTTCATAAAGGGGATGCAATGAAGCAGACGGAGCAGACGCTCACCAACATCGAGAAGCTCATCGCCCCGGAAAACTTCGCCCGTCACGGATGGGCAGACGCGGGAGCCACGCTGGCAGACCTGGCCAAAATACACGTCTATGTGAAGCATCCTGAGGACTTTGATAAGGTGCGCCAGGTCTGCGAACGCCGCCTGGGACGTCTGCCAGCCATTTATGCGGTGGCGGATGTATGCCGCCCGGACCTGCTCGTTGAAATCGAGGGAGTAGCCTTCTCCTCCATTCGCCAAACCAAATCTCTGACCTGATGACGTGCTATGAAAACCATCCTACTCCTGTGGGCACTGACGGTCAGCGCACTGTCGGCTGAGGAGAATAGTGTTTATGAACTAGGACCACCCGTGCCGAAATCCGGCGCGAGTCTCAAGCCGCACGAACGCGTGGACGAACTGGTCTTCAGTCGCCAGGACGAACTGGGCATCAAACGCGCGAATCTCTGCTCAGATGCCGTGTTTGTGAGGCGTGCATTTCTGGCTGTGATCGGCACGCTGCCAACGGAGGCAGAGACGCGGGGCTTTGAAAGCACGAAGGAGTCTGACAAACGTGCGAAACTCATCGAGATCCTCATCCAGCGGCCCGAATTCACGGATTTCTGGGCGATGAAGTGGGGTGATGTGCTGCGCGTGAAAGCGGAGTTTCCCATCAAGCTGTGGCCGAACGCGGTACAGGCTTACCACCGCTGGATTCACACGAGCGTGCGTGAAAACAAGCCACTGCACATCTTCACGCGGCAACTATTGCTCGCGAACGGCAGCAACTTCCGCGAGGGCGAGGTGAATTTTTACCGCGCCATGCAGGATCGCAGCCCGCAAGGCGTCGCGGCGACGGTGGCGCTGACCTTCATGGGCGAGCGAGCCGACAAATGGCCAAAAAAGAAGCTGGAAGCGATGGCGGGCTTCTTTGCACAAGTGGCCTACAAAGCGACGGCGGAATGGAAGGAGGAGATCGTCTATTTCGACCCTACGGCAGACAAGGAGGGCATCACCAAGCACGCCATTTTCCCAGACGGAACGCCAGCAAACATCAAGACGGGCCTGGACGATCCGCGCGCAGTTTTTTCGGAGTGGCTGCTGCAACCGACCAATCCTTGGTTCAGCCGGAGCATGGCGAACCGCATCTGGTCGTGGTTGATGGGACGGGGCATCGTGCATGAGCCGGATGACTTCCGCGCGGACAACCCGCCGTCGAATCCCGCGCTGCTGGCCTTTTTGGAAAAGGAGTTCGCAGCCTCGAAGTGCGACATGCGGCATCTCTTCCGCGTCATCCTCAATTCGCAAACCTTCCAGCTTTCCTCGATCCCCGCGCAGGATACGCCGGAAGCTGCGGCACAGTTTGCACACTACCCCATGCGGCGACTGGAGGCGGAGGTGCTCGTGGATGCGCTGAATCAGATCACCGCGACGAAGGAAACCTACAGCAGCCCGATCCCCGAGCCGTTTACGTTCATACCCGAGAACGTGCGCGGCATCGCTCTCGCGGACGGCAGCATCACGAGCACGTTTTTGGAGCTGTTTGGCCGCCCGCCGCGTGACACCGGCTTTGAGTCGGAGCGTAATCTGAGCACCAGCCCCGCGCAGCGTCTGCATCTGCTGAACTCCAGCCATGTGCTCGGCAAAATCAAAGCCTGCCCGCTGGTGGCAGAAGCGGATGCTGGAGACCACGATCTGAGCAAGCTGGCGGACAAAATTTATCTCACGCTGCTCTCACGCACGCCCACGGCGGATGAGATCGCGGCGCTGAAGGCGCACATGACCTCCAGCTACTCCAGCGGGCGAGAGCTGGCCGCCGACATCGTCTGGGCGCTGATCAATCAGCCCGAATTTTATTTCAATCACTGAACCTCAACCCAACTCATCCCATGAACTCCTTCCTGCCCCCCAATGACATGGCACGCGATGTCGTGCGCCTCACCCAAAACATGGGCGGCATCCCCTTCTCCCGCCGTGAGGCGCTGCGCCGCTGCGTCTATGGCTCCGCCGGGCTTTTGCTGATGGAGCCCTTCAGCATTAACGCAGCTCCGCGTGCTGCCGCCATCGCCAAGGATGGCAAGGCGAAGTCGGTCATTCAAATCTGGCTGTGGGGCGGCCCCTGCCACATCGACACCTTTGATCCGAAACCTGAAGCGGGACGTGACTACACCGGCGCGCTGGATCAAACGCTCGAAACAAACGTCAGCGGCATGCGCATCGGCCAGTTGCTGCCACAGCTCGCGAAGAACGCAGACAAGTACTCGCTCATCCGCAGCATGACGCATGGAAACAACGGCCACGAAACCGCCGCCTACCTCGTGCAGACTGGCCGTTCGTCAGAGCGTGATGTGTTCCCCGGTCTTGGTGCGGTCGTGTCGTATTTCAAAGGCTACGACGCGGGCTACAAGGGCCTCATTCCGCCCTACGTCGTGCTCACAGAGCCGCAGGGCCGCTTCTCCGAGGCTGGGTTCCTTGGCCCACGCTACAAACCCTTCGCCACAGGTGGCGATCCGGCACGTCAGCCATTCGCTGTCGAAGGAATCGTCACGCCCGGCATCACGGAGGAGCATCAAAACGAACGGCGTAAACTCCTTGGCAGTCTCAACACTCTCGGTGGCGTGCTGCCCGGCAATGCGACGCTGAAAACCGTCGTCGATTCCGAACAGCAGGCCTACGAACTCATTCTGGGCGACGCTGGCAAGCTCTTCGATCTCAGCCAAGAGAAGGAAGAGATGCGCGAGCGCTATGGTCGCAATACGTTTGGTCAGTCCTGCCTCATGGCACGGCGTCTCGTCGAAAAAGGCGTGCCGTTCATCACCATCAACTACAAGGGCTGGGACACGCACAAGCAGCACTTCCAGATCATGAACCGCAAGCTGCCGGATCTCGATCAAGGCCTCGCCGCGCTGCTGGCAGACCTTGCCGAGCATGGGCTGCTCGAAAGCACCGTCGTGTGGTGTACGGGCGAGTTTGGCCGCACGCCGAAAGTGGCCACCGAGTCGCCATGGAACGGAGGCAGGCATCATTTTGGCAAAGTTTTCTCCAGCCTGCTCGCGGGCGGCGGATTCAAAGGCGGTCAGGTGCTCGGCAAGTCGAACGCCACTGGTGAGGAGGTCGCGGAGCGGCCTGTGTATCCGGCGGATGTCATCGGCAGCATCTACGGCCAGCTAGGCATCCCGGCGGAGGCACCGCTGCCCCATCCACAAGGCACGCCGACCTTTGTTGTGCCTGGCAAGGACGAGAAAGTGCCGATGGGCGGGTTGTTGACGGAACTCATTTAAACACTGCCACACCATGAAACTCCGTGCCTCCTTGTCATGCCTGTGCGGTCTCGCGATGACTGTTTCGAGCCTGGCGCAGCCCGCGCCGCGCATTGGTTTTGTATATCCTGCGGGCGGGCAGATCAGCACGAGCTTTGAGGTCATCGTCGGCGGGCAGTATCTCGATGAACAATCGCAGGTCATCGTCTCCGGCGAGGGCATCACCGCCAAAGTGCTCGAACACGACAAAATTCCACCCGCTCAAGTCGTGGATGATTACCGGGACCGACTTCGCGAGGTGCAGGGCAAGCTGCGAGAGCTGAAACGTGGCGACAAAATGCCCGCCGACCAAGTTCTGCCCACCATTCGCCACTTGTTGCGCGAGGCCGAGCTCACGGAGAAAAACCTGCGCCTCATGGCCGAGTATGACCGACGTCGCAACGATCCGAAGCAGCAGCTTAACAACCAGATCGGTGAAAGCGTGCGTGTGAAGATCACCGTGGCCGAGGCGGCCACGCCGGGCATCCGTCATCTGCGTGTGCTGACACCCTCCGGCCTCAGCAATCCGATGCGCTTCGTCATCGGCCAGCTTCCCGAGGCCCGTGAGGCCGAGCCGCCGCGCGAGTTCGACCTGGAGCACTATCGCGGCGGCATGGATGCCGTGAAGCAGCATACACTCGTCACCCCGCCAATTTCACTGCCCGTCACGCTCAATGGCCGCATCATGCCCGGCGAGGTGGATGAGTTCACCTTCAAAGCCAACAAGGACCAGCGAGTCGTGCTCGCCATGCATGCGCGCAGTTTGATTCCCTATCTCGCGGATGCGGTGCCTGGCTGGTTTCAGTCCATCGTTTCACTGCACAATGAAGATGGCTACGAGGTGGCCTACTCGGATGGTTACCGCTTCGATCCTGATCCCGTCCTGTTCTACAAGATCCCTGCGGATGGCCTCTACCGCATCCGCGTGCATGACTCGATCTACCGCGGGCGCGACGACTTCGTCTATCGCATCACCGTGGGTGAACTTCCCTTCCTCACCGGCATTTCACCGCTTGGCGCGACCGCAGGGGAAAAAATCGAGATCACCTTTCAAGGCGGCAATCTCGGCACCGAATTCAAGCAGAAGTATGAAGCGCCTGCGCAGGCAGGCATCACGCTGCTGCATGCCACGGTTGGCGGATTGCGCTCAAACTCCATTCCTTTTCACATCGACACCGTGTCGCAGGAACGCGAGCGTGAGCCCAATGCTGGGCTTGGTTCCGCGCAGGAACTGAAACCACCGGTCATCGTCAATGGACGCATCGAGACGCCCGGCGACGCAGATTTCTACCGCGTCAAAGGCCGGGGAAATCACGAAATGATCTTCGAGATCTTCGCTCGCCGTCTCGGTTCGCCCGTGGATGCCAGCCTCACGGTCTTTGATAACGACGGCAATCAGATCGCCTTCAACGACGACCATGAAGACCTCGCCTCTGGGCTCACCACGCACCATGCCGACTCACGCATCAGTGTGAAGCTCCCGGCTGACGGTCAGGCCTTTGTGCGCGTGACCGACACGCAGAGCCAGAGCGGCATCACCAACGCCTACCAGCTCAAAGTGCATGTGGCGGAGCCGTCATTCTCGCTGCGCGTCACGCCATCCTCACTCAATGCGAGACCGGGCGGCAGCGCGAAGCTCACCGTGCATGCGCTGCGCAGCGGTGGATTCACCGGTCCCATCACCGTAAGGCTCAAGAACGCCCCGGCTGGTTTCGAGATCAAAAATGCCGTCGTGCCTGCCGACAAGGACGTGGCCGACATCGCCATTACCGTACCCTCCGCTGGTGAAACCGAAAAACCTGTCACCCTCATGCTGGAAGGCATCGCTGAGGATGGCAGCAAAACGATCACCGCCGAGGCCGTGCCCGCCGAGGACATGATGCAGGCCTTTATTTACCGCCACCTCGTGCCTGTGGATTCTTTGCTCGTCGATGTGCGCACACCGCCGCCACCGCCGGTCAAACCCACGCCTTAGTTTTAAACAGCCACCTCATGTCCACACCCACGTCCGCCGACTGGCTCTCCCATCGCTCAGAAATCCGCGTGCTCGACTGCACGATCCGCGACGGCGGTTTGATGAACAACCACCACTTCGACGATCACGTCGTGAAGGCAGTCTATGACGCCTGCGTCGCCTCCGGCATTGATTACATGGAGATCGGCTACCGGGCCTCGCGGAAGAACATCAAGCTCGGCGAGCACGGCTGCTGGAAATACTGCCAGGAGGAAGACATCCGCCGCGTCGTCGGCGAAAACGCCACCGCGCTGAAACTTTCCATCATGGCCGACGCGGGCAAGTGCGACTACCGCGAGGACATTCCAGCAAAGCAGGAAAGCGTCATCGATCTCGTTCGCGTCGCCTGCTACGTCCATCAGGTGCCGCTCGCGCTCGACATGCTCAAAGACGCCCGCGACAAAGGTTACGAGACCACCGTGAATCTCATGGCCGTCACCACCGTCGGCGACTGCGAACTGGAAGCCGCACTGGAACTGCTCGCACCCTCCGAGGCGCAGGCGATTTACGTCGTGGACAGCTTTGGCGCTCTTTATCCGCTGCAAACACGCCGCCTCGTGCAGAAATACCTCCAGTATGCCAAAGCAGGCGGCAAAGAGGTCGGCATCCACGCGCACAACAACCTGCAGCTCGCCTACGCCAACACCATTGAGGCCATCTCTCTCGGCGCGAACTACATCGACGCCACCATGGCCGGTCTAGGCCGTGGCGCGGGGAACTGCCCCATGGAGCTGCTGCTCGGCCTGCTGCGTGATCCGCAGTATCAACTGCGCCCCGTGCTCCAATGTGTTGCTGAAACGATCGAGCCACTGCGTCACGAACTCGGCTGGGGTTTCGACCTGCCCTACATGCTCACCGGCCTCTTCAATCAGCATCCCCGCGCCGCCATCGCCTACAATGCCCAGCCGGAGACTGGAGACATAGGGGCGTTTTTCGACAGCTTTTAGGAGGGCTGCGACGGAAGGAAGCTCAACGTGTATCGCAACACGGGCGCAGCCTTCCGCAAGCCATGCGGGTGCGGTGAAAGTGCTGGCACGTTTCAGTGGGCGAAACTCAACCCATCCCTGCCATGTGCCGCTGCATCACTCTTCTCAAATTCACCGAAAAAGGCTCCAGTCATATCAAGGAGTCCACCTCCCGGGCTCATGCTTTTGACGATCTCGCCGCAAAGTCCGGCGTGAAAGTGGAAGGCCAGTTCTGGACCATCGGCCACTACGATGGCGCGTTGATACTGAGCGCCGAAAGTGAGGCCAAGATTCTTCACCTGCTAGCCTCTCTGGCCGCGCTCGGGAACGTGCGCACTGAAACCTTGCAGGCTTTCACCGACAAGGAGTTTGAAGCCATCCTGAAGGCCTGATCACGGCTCGTGGTAGCTCACGATGTCTTTGCACTTTTGCCGCGACGGCCAGTCTTCCGGGCTGGCTCGGCTTTGAGGCCGCAGAACGGCCCAAGGTGCTGTTTTTGCAGGAAGCGCGTCACGTCATCTGCGGCCACGGAAATGGCGTCATGCATCGGACATGGCGGCCCGTGGCCGCACCAATTTGGACCAAAGGGGCACATCGGACGGATGTCCATACGCTCAAATACCGCCACGATGTCATGCAGCGTAATGTGTCGCGGTGGACGAGCCAGCCGATAGCCACCATGCGGGCCTGTGGTTCCGGTCGTGATGCCGTGCAGTGACAGAGCTGCCAGGATCTTCGCCAAGACAGGCCGAGGAAGCTCGCGTGCGTCCGCGATTTCCATGGCGCTGACACGAGTTCCCTCCTCGTCGTATTTCTGCGCGAGGTAACTGGCGGCTGCGATGCCCTGCTGGGCGAGTTTTCCGATCTTGAGCATGGTTGAGGTGATCCATACCTCGCAAACCCCATGCCACAAATCCGGCTGCCTGTGGGCTGAAAACAAAATAGGCGCATTGGATGCCATGATGCACACGGCCTTCGATCTTGAGGCTTCGCTTGGGGACCGGCAGTCTTGGAATTGCAGAACTCGGTTTCTGTAATTCCAACCCGAACCCGTTGAGCCGCCGTGCTAACCAAACTCCAAGCCAAAGTCTTCTTCCTCGGAGGCACTGCCGTCTTTTTCGGCATCTTCCTGGTGCTATCCATCGACACTCATCTGAAGGTGCCGGACCAGACGAATGCAAAGAATCTGACCCCAGCCGTGATCGCCGGAAAGCACATCTGGGAGCAGAACAACTGCATGGGCTGCCACACGCTTTTTGGCGAAGGTGCCTACTACGCGCCGGAACTGACCAAAGTCGTCGAACGACGCGGCAAGGACTGGATCAAGATCTTCATCAAGAATCCTGCGGCCATGTTCCCTGGGCAGCGGAAAATGGTGAAGTATGACTTCAATGATGAGCAAATTGATCAAGTGATCGCCTTTCTCGAATGGTGCGGAAACGTGGATCTGAATGGCTTCCCTGCCGATCCGCCGCTGCGTGATGCGTTGCAGGCTATGGGCACGCCAACTCCTACGATAGCCTCGTCAGGACCAGCGCCGCTGAAAAAGCCGGTGCCAGCCATCTTCACCACCGCTTCATGCATTGGCTGCCATCAGATCCAGGGACAAGGTGGTGCCGCCGGTGCGCTCATTGGTGCGCCACCGCTTGATGATGTCTTCCGCCGCTACGACCGCGAGAAGCTCATCACCTGGGTCAAAGATCCGCAGAAGATCAAACCGGGCACAAAAATGCCCAGCCTGTACGGTGTGGCCGTCAATGAGGCGCAGCTCAATGAAATCGCTGACTACCTCATGAGCCTGAATCCCGCTGCGGCAGCTCCGACTGCACCGGCAGCCGTGCCCACGCCTGCTCCAGCACCTGCGGTCCAGCCGAAATAACCTTCTTCACGCTCTCCAATCATGAAATTCCAATCCCAAAAGATCGCTTACTGGTTCTTCGCCTCGGCCATGGGGCTGCTTCTCCTGCAGATTGTCTATGGCTTCATCATGGGCTTTGCCCGTATCGGCATGGACGGCCTCCACGAGTGGATTCCGTTCAACACGGCCCGCGCTGTGCATACCAACTTATTGGTCGTCTGGCTCCTGCTCGGCTTCATGGGCAGCGCCTATTTTATCATCCCGGAGGAGGCGGATCGTGAGCTGGTGTGGCCGAAGATTGCCTGGCTGCAATTGATCTCATTCCTCGTCGTCGGCGTCATCGCTGTGGTGGGCTACCACTTCAATTACTGGGAGGGCCGCAAGTTCTTGGAGATCCCGCGACCGCTCGATTACCTGGTCGTGGTGAACGTGCTCACCTTCCTCGCGAACATCGGGCTCACGATCTGGAAAGGGAAGCGCTTCACCACCACCGCCATCGTGCTCTACTTTGGTCTGCTGGCTGCCGCGTTGCTCTACCTGCCGGGCATGATTGATTTCAACAATCAGACGATGGACTCCTTTTATCGCTGGTGGGTGGTGCATCTCTGGGTCGAAGGCGTGTGGGAACTCATCATGGGCGCTCTGCTCTGCTACCTGCTCATCAAGCTCACGGGCGTTGATCGTGAAGTGGTTGAAAAATGGCTCTACATCATCGTCGGCCTCACCTTCCTCTCCGGCATCCTCGGCACGGGTCACCACTACTACTACATCGGTGCGCCGCGCTACTGGCTCATGATTGGTGGCATCTTCTCGGCGCTGGAGCCACTGGCATTCCTCGGCATGGCCATCTACGCGCTTGCCATGGCGAAGAAAGGAGGACGCCGACATCCCAACAAAGCCGCGCTCAACTGGACACTCGGCAGCGCCATCATGTCATTCGTTGGCGCAGGCTTCCTGGGCTTCGCGCACACATTGCCTCAGGTGAACATGTACACGCACGGCACGCTCGTCACCGCTATGCACGGCCACATGGCCTTCTGGGGCGCGTATGCCATGATCAATCTCGCGATGATCGCCTATGTGCTGCCCATCCTGACGGGGCGCAAGCTGTGGGACAACGCTGCTTCCGGCTACGCTTTCTGGCTCAGCAACATAGGCATGGTGGCGATGACAGGTGCCTTTGCTGTCGCCGGCATCACGCAGGTGAATCTGGAGCGCCGGATGGGGCTCGACTTCCTCGCCGTGCAAAAAGAAATCGAGATCCACTTCGTCGGTCTCATTCTCGCCGCCAGTCTCTTCCTACTCGGCATCTGCTTCTACGTTTACAACTTCTGGCGCTTCGGTCTGCCCACGGATGAAGCCGCGCAGTCCGACGTCCGTGCAGTCGAGGATCTGCCCCCTGTGCTGTGAGTGCTGATTCCGTCTTCTATCTTGAAACCGGACGCGAGTCCGAACTCTTTGCCAAAGCATGGGCGGCCAGACTGCCGCTCATGGTCAAAGGTCCCACGGGCTGCGGCAAGACACGCTTCGTTGAATACATGGCCGCCAAACTGGGCCGCAAGCTCATCACCGTGGCCTGCAACGAGGACACCACAGCCACCGATCTTCTCGGACGCCACTTGCTCATC
Source organism: Prosthecobacter algae (assembly GCF_039542385.1). NCBI lineage: Bacteria > Pseudomonadati > Verrucomicrobiota > Verrucomicrobiia > Verrucomicrobiales > Verrucomicrobiaceae > Prosthecobacter > Prosthecobacter algae. Next base: position 133,493 of record NZ_BAABIA010000012.1, read on the forward strand.
GGAGGAGAGACTCGGTGGACCGACGGACCGGTGACACGCGCCGTGCGTGAAGGCGCGATCTTGTATCTCGATGAAGTGGCTGAGGCTCGTGCGGATGCCATCGTCGTTATTCATTCACTCACCGATCACCGTCGTGAGTTGTTTCTGGATCGCACGGGCGAGACGCTGCACGCACCACCAGAGTTCATGCTCGTCGTAAGCTTCAATCCCGGCTACCAGCGCAGCATGAGGGAACTGAAACCTTCCACCCGTCAGCGCTTCATCGGCCTCGGCTTCAGCTATCCGGCTGAAGATCTTGAAATCCGCATCATCACCGGCGAAACAGGCCTTGAAGACAAGCAGGCACGCTCGCTCGTCAGTATCGCCAAGAAAGTCCGCGCACTGACCGAACTCTCTTTGCTCGAAAGCGTTTCCACCCGTCTTCTCATCGACGCCGCAAAACTCATCCAAGCGGGCCTTCCACCGCGCTACGCCGCCACCGTCGCCATTGCCGAGCCGCTCACCGATGATCCCGATGCACTCGCCGCGATCCGCCAGGTCATCGAACTCACCCTCTGATCTCTCTCCATGTTTGAATGGGAGGAAAATGTCTTTCTCGGCCTCAAGGCGCTTTATAAACGCCTCGTCGAAAAACCGCGTGAGCGTGAAGCCGCCGCTGTGCGCGTTGAGTTGAAGCCACGGCGGCAGCAACTCTTTCTGCTGGCCAACATGATCGCCGGAAAGCCTGTGATGGTGCTCGAAACAGCCAACGCCGTGCTTTGTGACCACGAACGCATTTTCCTACCGCCAGAGTTTTCGCTCGCCAACTCGCGCGAGGCCAATGAATCCATCTTCCAGCTCAAGACACTGCTCGGAGCACTCGCGATTCGTGATCAAGCGACTAATCTGCATTCCTTGATCGCCAGCTTTCCATCACTCGAAACGCGAGTGATCGAGGCGCAGGCCGCTTTGGGCGAAAGGGACTTCTGGCAGGTCATCGGCAGCCCGGATTTCTCTAAACAGCCCTGCGCAGCCGAAACAAAGCCTTTGGCCGAACCCACCGATACTCCGCAGCAGCCTGAAGGCGTCACCGAGATCGAAGGCAAGGGCCAAACGAACATCACCGTGCTCCAAGGCGAGGATGATCAGCCCATCGAATCTGAAATGCCCATCCACACCTTCGAGAAGGCGGAGACGCTCGAAGAATACAGCGGCCTGAACCGCAAAAACGACGATGACGATGAACTCGATGAACATGCCGAGGCCCTGCGCTCCGTGGACATGAAGCACGTCGTGCGCACACGCGAACGGCCACGCTCCATCTACCGCAGTGACATCGTCATGGATGGCCTCGCCTTTGAAGTCGGTGATGATGCTCCCGCTGCTGGCATTCGATATCCCGAGTGGGATTATAAAAAGCAACAGCACAAGCCCGACTGGTGCTTCATCCGCCAGCAATCACTGCGCGACAGTGATCCTTCCTGGGCTCAGCGCACCGCCACGAAGCATCGCTCTGTCATTCTCGATCTGCGCAAAAAGCTCGCGGCGCTCGCCACGCAGACGCAGCGTGCGAAACGCCAGCCAGACGGGCCAGAACTCGACATCGACGCCGTCGTGGCGGCTCAAGTGGCCTGCCGGTCCGGTCACAGTCCCGATGATCGCCTCTACATCCAGCGCCAGCGAAAACTGCATGATGTCGCCGCGTTGATCCTGATGGATCAGAGCTACTCCACCGATGCGTGGCTAGATGACGCCCGCGTGCTCGACACCATCCGCGAGACGCTTTTCTGCGTCGGCGAGGTCATGGATGAGTTTATCGAAACCTTTGCCGTAGCTGGGTTCAGCTCGAACACACGCCGCCAGTGTGATTTCCATCTCATCAAAGATTTCGCCGAGTCATGGCATGGAACACGCGCCCGGCTCGGCAGTCTCGAAGCACAGGGCTACACCCGCATCGGCCCCGCGCTGCGGCACGCGCAGGAGTTGCTCATTCGTCAGCCTGCGGAGAAACGCGTCATCTTCCTCATCACCGATGGCCGCCCCTGCGACTATGACCGGTATGAGGGCGAGTACGGCATCCGCGACGTGCGCAAGGCCATCGAAAACGGCAACCGTCATGGCATTATGACGCACGCCTTTGCCATAGAGAAACGCGCCTGCGAGCAGTTCCCGCGCATGTTCAGCCGCCAGCACTACGACATCGTTCCCAACCCACGCGCCCTCGTCGCCAGCATGTGTGGGGCCTTTGCCCGGCTGAAGCTGGCGGTGTGAGATCAAGCCAGAAACACGGCTAGTCCAAGGATGAGTGCCAGAAGACCCGCAAGACCCGCACTCCAGCGGAGAGCTGCGTGTCGCAAGTCCATGAACTGCCACGCGACAAGTGCAAACTTCACACCTGCCACCAGCAGGATGAGGCGACTGGCAGTGACTCTTTCGCCAAGGACAAAACTAAGCCCGGTCAGCAGCATGAGCGCGGCCCAGATGATGGTGTTGGCGCGTGTCATAGCAGGTAAATGACGGGGTAAACCAGCAGCCAGATGAGATCACACATGTGCCAGAAGATGCCGCTGCTCTCGACATCCAGATGCTCTTCACGGTGATAATGCCCGCGACGGATGCCACGCGCCATGAAGGCAAGCAGCACCAAGGCCGCGAGCATATGAACCAAATGGAAACCCGTCAGAGCATAGTAAAACGTGAAGAACACATCCCTGCCGAAGCCGATGCCATGCTGCACTTTTTCCGCATACTCGATGCCCTTGAGCACCGTGAAAACAAGGCCGGTGAGGATCGCGGCTATCACCCAGCGGAGGGACTTGCCTTGATTGCCACATCTGAGAGACCCGAGACCATTCGCCATGCACCAGCCTCCGGTCAAAAGCAGCAGTGTGTTGGCGAAAGCCAGCGGCTGGTTCAGCAGCTCCCGCCCGGCGGCAAACTCCGCCGCATGATCCCGGCCCTGAGCCAGGAAGGTGATGATGCCAGCTCCAAAGGTGATGACTTCCAAGAAGACCAGCAGCCACACGAGCACACCGCCCGGCGGCTCCCATGCTTCGGAAGAGGCGGTTTGATAGGAAGTTTTCATATCGTGGGAAGAGTGCTCCGTGCACTCCACTCTCATAACGCCAGTTCAATGCCATTGGCTATTACTGAACACGGGTTCCGCAATTGCGGCGTATACCTTGCCAGAACGTGCGGAGCAGCGATTTGAGAATGCTGCATGATGTCATCGCATGACTGCCGAAGACCCCGTGAAGAAACCCGATCTCCAAGGCCGACCTGAGATCGTAAAGCTTGTGAATACCTTCTATGACCGTGTGCGGGCTGATGCGGTGCTCGGTCACATTTTTGATCAGGTGGCGCAGACGAATTGGGAAACTCATTTGCCAAAGATGTACGCCTTCTGGGAGACGGTGATGTTTCGCAGCGGAGGATTCACTGGCAACCCTCTCGCTGCCCATGCGAAACTGGTAGCGCTCACGGACATGGGCCGTGACAAGTTTGATCATTGGCTCAAGCTCTTTTGCGGAACCGTGGACGACCTTTTTGTCGGCGAACATGCCGATCACATCAAGAACTGCGCCGCTGACATGGCGAACGTGATCTTCTCACGCATTAACCAAGTCCCCGACCCGCGCTTCGACCCCGCCAATCTCACTCCCGAGCAGCGCGAGCGCTACGCCCGCTACAAATCCCAACCACAACCAGCCACACCATGAAAACAACATCGCGACTCCTACTGACGGGTCTTGTCACCACTCTGCTCACTCAATGTGGAGACAAGGAACTCAGCCCCAACGAAAAAATGTCCCAGGCGACCTTCATCAAGGCGATGGAGTCCTACGAGACAGCTCCGGCGGCTGTGCCCGCACCTACGGGCGACGCACTGGCGAATCCCACCAAGCAGCAGGACAAGCCTGTCTTGGGCACGGAAAACGCGGTGCTCACCGATGCGCCGAATGTTCCGCCACCCATCACGCGTGATCATCCCACGAAGGTCACCATCAAGCTCGAAGTCGTCGAACTGGTGAAGCGCATGGCTGATGGCGTGGACTACACGTTCTGGACCTTCGGCGGCAGCGTGCCGGGCAAATTCATCCGCATCCGGCAGAACGATGAGGTGGAATTTCACCTCATGAATCGTCCGGACAGCAAGATGCCGCACAACATCGACCTTCATGCCGTGACCGGACCGGGAGGCGGGGCCGCAGCCTCCTTCACGGCACCAGGTCACGCCTCCGTGTTTTCGTTCAAGGCGCTGAACCCCGGCTTGTATGTCTATCACTGCGCCACCGCCCCGGTGGGCATGCATGTGGCGAATGGCATGTATGGCCTCATCCTCATCGAGCCCATCGGCGGCCTGCCAAAGGTGGACAAGGAGTTCTATGTCTTCCAATCCGAGTTCTACACCAAAGGACCGCATGGTGAGGCCGGATTGCAGCCATTTAGCATGGAGAAGGCGCTCACTGAAATACCAGACTACGTTGTCTTTAACGGCTCGGTCGGAGCCATGGCAGGTGACAATGCCGTGCAGGCTGCTGTGGGCGAAAAAGTGCGTCTCTTCGTCGGCAATGGCGGCCCGAATCTCGTGTCGTCCTTCCACGTCATTGGCGAGATTTTTGACAACGTGTATCTCGAAGGCGGCGCGAAGCCCGCACAGCATCAGGTGCAGACCACGATGATTCCGGCTGGCGGCTCTGCCATCGTCGAGTTCGGTCTCGAAGTGCCAGGCACCTACATCCTCGTCGATCACTCGATCTTCCGTGCCTTTAACAAAGGCGCGGTCGGTATGATCAAGGTCAGTGGCCCCGAGAACAAGCTCGTGTATTCCGGCAAGCAGGACGACCGCATCTATCAGATGGAAGGCAGCACGATCCAGAGCATCGCGCAGGCATCCACTCAGCAGGCTCCGGCCGCGAACAAAGAAGAGCGCATCGCACGCGGCAAAATGCTCTACACCAGCATCTGCATGGCCTGCCATCAGCCGGAAGGTCAGGGCATCCCCAAAGCCTTCCCACCGGTTGCCAAGTCGGATTACCTGAACGCCGATCCGAAGCGTGCCATCGCCACCGTGCTGCACGGCCTTCAGGGCAAAGTCACGGTGAATGGCGAGACGTATGAAAGCATCATGCCGCAGCTCGGCCTCAATGACGAGCAGGTCGCGAACGCGCTCACCTACGTTTACAACAACTGGGGCAACAACGGCACCGAGGTGCTTCCCGCGATGGTCAAAGAAGTGCGCGCCACAGTCCCACCACCCGCCACAGCTCCTGGAGCACATTGAGTCATGAGACACGCGCTATTGGCTCTCTTGCTTGTGCCAGGTGTCTTCTTTGCGAAGACGCCTGAGCCACCGCCGGGCATGGTTTTCATCCCCGGCGGAGAGTACAAACCTCTCTACGCCAAAGAGGCAACGCCACGCACGGCTCCTGCCTTCTTCATGGATGCCGTGCAGGTGACGAATGCGCAGTTCCTCGACTTCGTTGAGGCGCATCCCGAATGGCGGCGGTCTCAAGCGCGGAGCACACAGGCGGACAGCAACTACCTCAAGCACTGGGCAGGTGATTTGGATCTCGGCGCCAAAGCACCGCCACAGGCACCCGTGACTCACGTCTCATGGCATGCGGCGCAGGCCTACTGCCAGTCCCAGCACAAACGCCTGCCCACGCAGGACGAATGGGAGTTTGCCGCGCGTGCTGACGCAAAAAAGATCGATGCCAGCACCGATCAGGCATTTTTAAAGCTGCTGCTGGAATGGTACTCCAAGCCAGCCACCTCCGCGCTGGAGAGCGTGCAGTCCGGCATTTTAAATGTCCACGGTGTGCGTGGTCTGCACGGCCTCGTGTGGGAATGGGTACATGATTTTAACAGCAGCATGATCGTCGGCGACTCACGCGGCGACGGCTCCATGGAGCGGAAGCTCTTCTGCGGTGCCGGATCGCTGCTCGCCGCCGATGTGAGCAACTACGCCGCCTACATGCGCTTCGCCTTTCGCTCCAGTCTCAAAGGAAACTACTGCGTCGGCAGCCTCGGCTTTCGGGGTGCAAAATCGGTCAGCGCCAATGCGAAGGACGTCAAACGACCTGCCATCTTCAAGACACCTTATGATCTTTTAGGCGAGTGGCGCACACAGGACGACAAGCCCGCCACCCTCGCCAGTCTGCGCGGCAAAGTACGCGTCGTCACCATGGGTTTCACGCGCTGCAAATTCGCCTGCCCACGCATCTTCCATGACATGCAGAAGGTCGAGGCCGCGCTCGGAGCGGATGCGGACAAAGTCGGCTTCACCTTCCTCTCCATCGATCCCCAGCATGACACTCCGGCCGCCATGGCCGCCAAAATGGCCGAACTCAAAATGAGCGGCGAACGCTGGACCTTTCTCACCGCGCCTGATGACACCGTCCAGCAGCTAGCCGTGGCCTTGAACTTCAAATTCCAGCTCGTCGAAGGCTTCTTTGCCCACTCCAATCTCATCGCCGTGCTCGATGAAGACGGGAATGTCATCCACCGCGAGGAATCGCTCGGTGCGGACATCGAACCCACCGTCAACTCGGTGCGCCAGCTTATAAAGCCATGAATACTCGACTCATCCTCGCTGCTGCGCTGGCCCTCCAACTATCGACACATGCGCAAACCGCCGCCGCGCCGAACCCGCTCTCTTTTGCCGATGGTCGCGTCCTGTTTGGCATCGAGGATCAGACTCGTTTTGAATACCGCGACAACAATTACGACTTCAACAGCGGTCTGCGAACCATCAATGACGACTCCTGGCTGCTGAATCGCTTTCGGCTCAGCATGCAGTTAAAGCCTGCCGACTGGCTCACGTTTTATGTCCAGGGCCAGGACGCGCGTGAGATCGCCAGTGACCGCGCCGACATCCCCGGCCTGCTCGGCGCGGAGGGCGACAATCCTTTCGATCTGCGTCAGCTCTATGTCGAAATAGGCGATGCCAAGGTTTCCCCGCTCTCGCTCAAAGTTGGCCGCCAAGTGCTGCTCTATGGCGACCAGCGCCTCATCGGCCCATTGGAGTGGAGCAACATTTCCCGCACCTTCGACGCCGTGAAACTGCGCTACACCGGCAAAGACGGCCTGTGGGTCGATGCTTTCGTCTCTTCCGTCGTCGTCATCGACCGCTTCGGCATGGACGACAGCGACAAAGACTCGCTCCTCTCCGGCTTGTATGCCCACATCCCCACGCTTGGCATTCAGGACACCGAACTGTATGCGCTCTACTTTGACGACACGAACCGCAACGATCACTTCCTCACCCTCGGCACACATTGGAAATCCATGCCTGGCAAACTCGGCCCCTGGGACTACGAGACCGAGTTCGTCGTGCAAACCGGGACTGCCGGCGGACGTGACCTCAGCGCCTTCGCCAGTTATGTGGAAGGCGGCTACACCTTCCAGCAGCCGTGGAAGCCACGTCTCGGCCTCGAATACAGCTACGCCAGCGGTGATGGCAATGCCGCCGACAACAAGCAAGGTGCCTTTCAGAATCTCTTCCCGACCAATCACCTGCATTATGGCCTCATGGATGTGTTCTCCTGGAGCAACATCCACGACGTCGCTCTCCACCTCAGCGCCAAACCGACCGCCAAACTCACCACCAGCCTCGACTACCACGTTCTCTGGCTCGCCGACACCGCTGACATCTGGCGCCGTGCCAACGCCACCACCGCCGTCCGCCCCGCCAATGCAGCAGCAAGCAACTACGCAGGCAGTGAACTCGACGTTCTCGTCACCTACGCCGCTTCGAGCCATCTCACGCTCACCGCCGGTTACTCGCACTTTTTCGCTGGTGACTACCTCTCCGACACTGGCACTGGCACTGGCACTGGCAGCGATGCGGATTTCGTTTACCTCATGACCAGCATCAAATTTTGAACTTCCCCGCCTGCAAACACAAGAAGCACAAGGCCAAAGGCCCGCGCAGAGACGGCCTTCTCTGGCTCGCGGCGGAGCCGTATCGCCTCTTCTTCGCCAGCGGCGCGCTCTGGAGCATCATCGGCGTGGCCCTGTGGCCGCTGTTTTATGCGCAGCAGCTTGGCTTCTACCCGAATCTTGTTCACGCAAGGCTCATGATCGAGGCCTTTGGCGCGGCGTTCGTCGTCGGCTTCCTCGGCACCGCCGGTCCGCGCATGGCCACGGCACCGAAGCTGACACCGCTGGAGCTGTTCTGGCTCTTCGCGCTGCATCAGGCTTCGGCCATCAGCCATCTGCGGCTGCAACACGCGTGGGGCGATGGGTTCTTCATCGCGTTGCTCGGCTCGCTGCTGCTATGCCTCGTGATTCGCGTGGTGAAATTCCGCAAGGAAGCACCGCCACCGCAAATGCTCCTTGCGCTCACAGGGCTGGCCTGCGGCATCGCCGGAGCGTCGATGTTGCTCTCACCGGCGACTTTGATGGATCTGCAACGCCTACGTCTGGCGAATCTGCTGCTCTATCAGGGCCTGCTGCTGCCGCCGGTGCTCGGCATCGGCTCGTTTGTGTTCCCACGCATGCTCGGCGGCGACTTCGGCGATCCCAAAACCGCTGCGCAAAGCAAATCGAAGCTGATTCGCTCCATTGTCGCCGCTGTGTTGCTCGTGGTCAGCTTTTTCCTCGAAGCCTTTGGCCAGGTCACTCTCGGCTATGCTTTGCGGGCCATCGTCGCGGCGGGGTATCTGCTCGTCGAGGTGACATGGAAGACGCAACAGGCCGGATCGCTCACCACGGGTCTGTTTTGGGCGCTTATTCTCGGCTGGCTCGGCATCGTGCTCGCGCCGTTTCATTACGTGCAGCATGTGTCCATCGAACACCTGCTTTACATCGGTGGTTTTGGGATGCTAATGCTCGTGGTCGGCAGCCGTGTTTTGTTCGGGCACAGTGGTGATCTGGAGGGCTTCTTCGTGCGCAGCAAATGGGTGCGCTTTTTGATCTTCCTCGGCATCCTCACAGCCACGACTCGTGCGACTCCGGCCTGGGTTCCCTCGACGACGGTCTCCCATCACATCTACGCAGCGTGGACATGGGCAGCACTCGCCGCCCTCTGGCTGCTTTGGCATCGCAGGCGCTTCGTGAAGCGGGACGAGGAGTGAAATTCTCCTTCTCGGATGGAGATGATCAGTGACCACAAGGCGGTATCGCGCATGAAGAGTACAAACGGCGTGAAACCATCTTGAAAATGTGACAGCTCCAGGAGTCGATGCGGCGCGATTGCTGGTTCTTTGAGTTGGTAACGTTCGTCCGAACTTTGTAACGCTGAACGAAATCCTTGGAGCAATGAATGATCATGGCTTCTTGGGTGTGACGCCCATCGCCAGCAGCTTCATCAACGCCACCACGGCATAGCCACGGGGCGTTGCTCGTTCCTGCTCCCAGTTCTCAAGCGTGCGCTTGCTGATGCCCAGAAACTCCGCCGCATCGCGCTGGCTGAACGCCTTCTTCTCCCGCCACGCCTGAAGTGCGCGGGCGAATTTACGGGGAGTCACCCCTTTGGGAAGTTTCATGGCAGCCATACGCAAGTCACGCATAGCCCGCATCTGGCGTCAACGCCGTTGACACTACTCGCGGTGCGTGAGTATTCCCATTTACTGCGCCCACACGCGGCTGATTGATCCCAACACGCTGAAGCCCAATCCAGCGAACCCAAACCGGCACAGCGCGCATCAGATCGCCTTGCTGGCCTCCATCATTCAGGAGCAGGGCTGGCGGAACTCGATCACCCTCTCCAAACGCAGCGGCATGATCGTGCGCGGACATGGCCGGCTGGAGGCCGCACTACTGATCGGCTGTGAATCCGTGCCGGTGGATGAGCAGGACTATGCCAGCGAAGCCGAGGAACTCGCGGACCTGCTCGCTGACAACCGCCTCGCAGAACTGGCGGAACTTGATGAAGGTGATTTGAAGCGGTTGCTCAAATCCATTCAGGAAAGCGATCCTGCTTTTGATCTCGAACTCACCGGGTTTGCCGAAGACGAGATCCGCAAATTGTTCGATGCCGAAGACCCTGCGGAGGATTTGGAAATCATCCCCCGCATGGAGTGCCAGGCTTTCGAGCACCACGACTACCTCGTCTTCATGTTCCATGACCTGCGCGACTGGATGCAGGTGCTTCAGCTCATGGGCGTGCGCGAGGTGGATTACTCGATCACACGAACCACCAAAAAACTCGGCATCGGCCGTGTCCTCTATGGAAAACGCCTCCTCGATCTCTGCAAACGGGCCGCTCTGGCCGGAACTCCAA
>NZ_BAABIA010000013.1 GCF_039542385.1 Prosthecobacter algae
CCTGGTAAGGTGACTTACCTGGGGGCCTTGAACAACACGGTTTCGCGCACGCTCACGGTGAGTGTATCAGACGGCAGCCTGAGCACCTCCACCACCAGCACGATCCATTTGGCACCGGTGAATGATGTACCTACGGACATCGCCGTCACGCCTTCAAACGTTCCAGAAAATAATGAGCCAAACGTCGTTGTGGGCACCCTCAGCACCACCGACCCAGATGTGGGGGATACCTTCTCCTACAGCCTTGTGACAGGTGCTGGCGATACGGACAATGGCAGCTTCTTCATCGTCGGAAACATCCTGCGGATCACTCCCGGGGTGGACTTTGAAACCAAGCCTTCTTACTCGATCCGGGTGCGTTCTACAGAGGCGAGCACTGCTTTTATTGAAAAGGCTCTAACCATCAACGTCAGAGACTTGCTGGAACAAGAGATTGCCTATGACGACTTCCGCAGGCCTAGCGACTCGGGCAATGGCTGGTCCACCAACTGGAGTGTGGCTAATCCAGCCGTGGCCAATCTGGTCTATCCGCCTTTGAATTCGGGCGGACAGGCGGCAGGCAGCGGTGCGGGGCAGAGATTCCGTACCTTGGGTGTGGCCCAGACGACTGGGGTGGTCTATGTCTCTGCGCTGCTGAAAGGCGGCGGCTACTGCAACATTGCACTTTTTGATAACAGCCTGGAAAAAGTCTCCTTTGGGGTGGTCTATGATCCTCTGCGGGGAACGTTCAATCCCAACTTTGGCTTGTTCGATGAAACGCGACGATTCGAAGGAGGGGCAGCGATGGTTCCAACCGCCGTGCCTATCGATTCGGCGACCCATTTGATCCTTGCTCGTGTGGATTTAGATCTCAATACCGTGGAAATGTGGCTGGATCCGAATCTGGCTTTGCCTCTGGGAGCGCCGAACTGCACCAGCCGCGCTGGGGTGGCGTCCGGTGGTAACTACGACTTTAACCGAGTGCGGCTCGAAGTGACAGGCACGGCAGTGATGGACGAACCACGCATCATGGCCGGAGATCGCCGGTTTGTGGCAGAGCGTGTGACGAGTGCGTCTATCGCTTCCCCTAGCGTGACCAATGTGAAAAATACCCGGGCCACCCTGGGCGGCGATATCTCTCAGACGGGCGGCACGGCCATCCTGGAACGTGGCGTGGTCTATTCGGCCACCGCCGTCAACAGCAACCCGGAAGTGGGTGGAACCGGTGTTTTCCAGGCCACGGCCAGCGGCACCTCCACAGGCACGTTTACGGTCAATGTGGCGGGCTTGGTCGCGGGTACCAATTACAGATTTAAGGCCTACGCACGCAATGCCATCGGCACGACTTACACCTTAACGACGGGCAGCTTCCAAACGCTTTCCGTGCCTGAATCGATCCCCGGCGACAGCGGTGATGTGATCAGCAATAGCTTAGCCACCGGCGCTGATGGAACATCCACCATCGGCAACTACGGTGTGCTGCGTCGCGGAGGTTTCTTGGCCGAAAATGGTGTGTTTGCCTACCCAGGTTATCTGCTGATGGGTAGCGGCAGCCCTCCGGTCACCACCGCAAACAATTCTGGCATCTGGAAAGTGCAGGGGGGAAATCCTCTCCTGGTCGCCCGCACGGGCACCACAGTGCCTGACGTGCCCGGCGCTTTGTTTGCCACGGTGCCAGAGGTGCCTGGGCTGAGCGAATCTGGCGATGTTTCGATGCTCTCCACCTTGGTTATTGGCAGCGGTGGCGTCACCACGGCGAATGATACAGGTCTGTGGAGTGAAATCGGCGGTGGCGGCCTGCGCCTGCTGCTGCGTGAAGATGACAACATTCCCTCGTTGCCAGGCGTCAAAGTGGGCTCATTTGCCTCTGGCGTGTATGCCACTGCCAGGACTGGAGCCAGCACGGGCGAAGCGGTCTTCTCCGTCACTTACAAAGGAGCCAGCACCAAAACGGCCCTGCTGCGCACCAGCGTCAGCGGTGCTACCACCACCGTCAGTGTGGTGGCGCAGGAAGGCGAGGTCGCTCCTGGTGCCTCACCTGCTGCGAACTATGTGAGTGTGGCTGGTAGCTACAGCGACCCAGGGCGCATGGATGCGCAGGGCAACTTCGTGTATGCAGCCCTGACCACCCCCGGCAACAAAGAAGGTATTTGGTATCAGCCCGTGACTGGCGGCACCCCTAACAAAGTGTTCTTTGCAGGTGAAACGGCTCCTGGCACAGGCGGTGCCACCTTCGCCCGTCTGCAGCGCCCGTCCATGGGCAGCAATGGATTCATCAGCTTCCGCGCCACACTGAACCGCGATGGTGACAATGCCGCCAATGCCCGTAACGACGGTATTTGGAATGGCAGTGCATCGAATCCGGCCAGCTTCACCTGCGTGCTGCGCCGTGGAGATGGCGTGGCGAAAGTGTCGAACCTGCCGGTGGGCAGCTTGGTGGGGAACCCGTGGGGCGGCTGGCTGACCAACAGCAACCTGGGAGCCTGGAGAGCCTGGCTGGACGTGGATGGAGATGGCATCAGCTCGACAGCGGATGGAGACGTGAATGCGATCTTTGCGAACTTGTCAGGAGCGATGCAACTGGCTGTGAAAGTGGGCGATGCGGCCCCGGGAACCGCCGGAGCGAGCTTCAGTGGATTTGACCTACCGATGGTGGGAGGCAACAACCAGTATGCAATCCTGGGGAACCTCACGGGAGGTGACACGGTGACAGGGAATAACCAAGGACTGTGGAAGAGCGGCCCGAATGGAGGAGCGCTGACGCTGGCGATCCGAAAAGGCGCGACCATCACGACCACGGAAGGCCCGAAAGTGGTGACGAAGATCGACGTACCGGGATCCAACCAGACGGACCGCCGCTGGGAACAGCCGGTGATGGACAGCGCAGGCCGGATGGTGGTGTACGTGACGTTTGCCGATGGCAGCACGAGTCAGGTGATCATCCCCTAACGACTAGAATGTCAAAAGGCGCGGCCTTCACGGGTCGCGCCTTTTTTTGTGCAGCGAAGGCTCACTCTGAAAACAGCAGCCATGAGGGTGACTCGGGCCAGGGGCGCGAAAGCAGAATTTGGGCCATTTGGACCGAAGTTAATGCGAATTTGTATTTTGTTGACGATTTACGCTTGTCTTCTCGCTCGAAAACACCTTTCATTGTGTAGGATAAAGAGAAACTAAGCGTCAGTGATAGCTGTCATACCGATGAAAATTCGTAACGTCTCGTTGAAAATGTTGTTCATCATGGCCGTTTCTTATGGCCCGTCACCTCTTCCGCTGGTCGCTCAGACAGCGGAGATGAAGCCTAGGGGCGGTGAACTGGAATTGAAGGCGGAGCGCCTGCCTTAGCAGCTCGTCGGCACGCGCTGGGCCAGCTTCACAGCATGGGGAATGGCCCCGATGACAAAACTGAGGCATTCGACGGCTCCCTGGGGTTTGCCCGGGAGGGCGATGACGAGGGCACGATCCACAATCGCCGCCAAGCTGCGGCTGAGGATAGCATTGGGTGTGATGTCGATGGAGCGCATGCGCATGAGTTCACCAAAGCCGGGGATTTCCACCCGCATGATGCCGCGAATGGCCTCCGGGGTGACATCGCGTACATCCACGCCGGTGCCACCGGTGGTGAGAATGAGGCCACAGCCCTGGGTATTGAGGGAACGGATGGCGGACTGGATGCGCTCCAGGTCATCTGGAACGATGACTTCACCCACGACCTGCCAGCCATAGCCCTCGGACGCTTGGCGCAGGGCGGGGCCGCCGAGGTCTTCATAAACGCCTTGGCTTGCGCGATCGGAGACAGTGATGATGCCGACGGGGATGCTGGACATGGGAGAAATCAGGGGAGGGGAGTTTTGGTTTTGGAAAGAAGGCCGATGTCGGTGATCTGCATGGTTTTATCCACGGCCTTGCACATGTCATAAATGGTGAGGGCGGCGATGCTGACGGCGGTGAGGGCCTCCATTTCCACCCCGGTGGCGGCGGTGGTCTTGACGGTGGCGGTGATGTGCACGGCCTGGGCCTGGAGATCAAAATCCACCGCGACTTTGCTGAGGGGAATCTGGTGGCAGAGTGGGATGAGGTGCTGGGTCTGCTTGGCGGCCTGAATAGCGGCGATGCGGGCCACGGCGAGGACATCGCCCTTTTTGAGGCCGTTTTCCTGGATCAGCCGCAGGGTTTCGGGCAGCAGGAGGATGCGGCCTGTGGCGACGGCTTCGCGCAGGCAGGGCGTTTTGTCAGAGATGTCCACCATGCTGGCTTTTCCAGCATCGTCCAGGTGTGTGAGGGAGGGCATACTTTGATGATGGCAAGACATTGTCCTGTGCTCAAATGGAACTCTCGGGGGCTGGAGTAGATAGAGCGGCCTGGCCTGGGCCGTAATTTGCTATCATGGCCCCCGCTTTTGAAAATCGCTTGAATCGCCGCCTCATGCTTCAGCGCTCAGCGGCGGGTTTTGGTGCCCTCGCGCTGCGCGGTCTCCTGAGTGCCAGCGAGACAGCCGATCCGCTGGCGGCCAAGAAGCCACATTTCCCGGCGCGGGCTAAGCGGGTGATCTTCCTCTTCATGAAAGGCGGGCCGTCTCATGTGGACACCTTTGATCCGAAACCTTTGTTAGACCGGGATCATGGCAAGCCGCTGCCCTTTGCCCTGCCAAGGGTGACCTTTGCGAAAACCAGCACGCTGCTGAAGTCGCCCTGGAAGTTTAAAAACTATGGCGAAAGTGGCCTGCCCGTGAGCGACCTCTTCCCGCATGTGGCGAAGTGTGTGGATGATCTCTGCATCATGCGCTCCCTGCATGGGACGAATCCGGCCCATGGTGGTGCGCTGCTGAAACTGCACACCGGGAGTGACACCTTTGTGCGCCCGAGCCTGGGCGCCTGGGTGAGCTATGGACTGGGGACGGAAAATTCGGACCTGCCCGCCTTTGTCACCATCTGCCCCACCCTGGCGCATGGTGGCGTGAACAATTGGGGCTCGGCCTTTCTGCCTGCCTGGGCTCAGGGGACGCCGATGGGCAATGCGAGCGTGCCTGCGGACCAGGCGGTGGTGCGCCACATTCACAGCCCGCTGAAGGTGCCGGAGTTGCAACGTTTGCAGTTAGACCTGGCCAGCCGCATGAATCGTCAGCACCTTGGCAGCACGGGCGAGCACGCGGACCTAGAGGCGCGGATCAACTCCTTTGAACTGGCCTTCCGCATGCAGTCGGCCATGCCGGAGCTGCAAGACATCGGCGGTGAAACGGAGGCCACGCTCAAGCTGTATGGCCTGGATGATCCGGTGACGCAGAATTTTGGTCGCCAGTGCCTGATGGCCCGCCGCTTTGCGGAACGCGGGGTGCGTTTCATCCAGGTGACGCATAGCGATGCGAATGTGCAGTGGGACCAGCATGGAGATCTTTTCAAAGGCCACACGAAGAACGCGGCGGAGGTGGACAAGCCCATCGCCGGGCTGCTGCATGACCTGAAGTCACGCGGCCTGCTGGAGGATACCCTGGTGGTCTGGGGCGGAGAGTTCGGCCGCACGCCGGTGGCGCAAGGTGGCGACGGGCGCGACCACAACCCCGAAGGCTTCACCATGTGGATGGCGGGCGGCGGGGTGAAGGGCGGCATGGCCTATGGTTCCACGGATGACTACGGCTATTTCGCTACGGAGAACAAAGTCCACATCCACGATTTCCACGCCACCATCCTGCACATCCTGGGGCTGGATCACGAGAAGCTGACCTACCGCTATGCGGGCCGCGACTTCCGCCTGACGGATGTGCATGGGCATGTGGTGAAGGATATTTTGGCCTGATGGGGGAGGGGCATTTGAGAACTCCCGAAGTGGGTTCGTGAGGACTTTGTGCGTCGCGGCGAAAGCCTCGCGATGAATGGTCCGTTTGTTCCCGGCCATGTCTCCTAACCAACGCCTCGTTTCCCTGGATGCCTTCCGGGGTTTTATCATGCTGCTGATGGCCTCTTCGGGCTTTGGGCTGGCGCAGATGGCCAAGGCGAATCCGGAGTCCTGGTGGTGGCAGCAGATCGGCTACCAGGTGTCGCATGTGGAGTGGGTGGGCTGCGCGCTGTGGGATCTTATCCAGCCGGCGTTCATGTTCATGGTGGGGGTGGCGGTGCCGTTGTCGCTTCTCCGCCGCAAGCAGGACGGGCAGGGGTTCTTTGGCCGTTTTGCCCATGCGCTGCTGCGGGCGTTGGTGCTCATTTTGTTAGGCGTGTTGCTTTCGACGAAGGTGGGGGATCCGCAGACAAACTGGATCTTTCCCAATGTCCTGGCGCAGATCGGCCTGGGGTATGTGTTCCTGTTTGTGCTGGCCTCTCTGGGCTGGGAGTATTGTGCGGCGGCGGTGGTCATCCTTTTGGTGGGGGACTGGTACTGGTTTTTCCAGCATCCGCTGCCTGCAGCGGGATTCGACTTTGCGGCGGTGGGGGCCAGGCCCGAAGATCTGATGGACGGACGTTTTGCCCAGTGGAGCAAGCACCTGAATGTGGCGGCAGACTTTGACCGCTGGCTGCTGAACCTTTTCCCGAGAACGGAGCCTTTCATCACCAATGCGGGCGGCTACACGACGATGAACTTTGTGCCTGCGCTGGCGACGATGCTGATGGGGGCGATCACGGGTGAGCGGCTGCTGCGGAGCCCAAAGACGCATGGGCAAAAGGCGGCCATCTTGCTGACGGCGGGCATCGTGTGCCTGCTCATCGGAACGGTGCTGGACATTGTGGCGGTGCCCATGGTGAAGCGTATCTGGACGCCTTCGTGGGGGATGTTCAGCGGCGGCTGGGTCTTCCTGATGCTGTCGTTCTTTTACTGGCTGGTGGAGGTGGCGGGTCAGAGAAAGATCGTCTTCCCGCTCGTGGTGGTGGGGATGAACAGCCTCTTCATCTACGTGATGCACAGTCTGGCCGCAGGGTGGATCCGCGATGCCATTAAAACTCACGCAGGAGCCGGGTTTTTCAGCGGAGCCTGGGCACCGGTGATCGAGCGGTGCAGCGTGTTGGCGGTGCTTTGGTTGCTGTGCTTTTGGTTATACCGCCAGCGTGCCTTTCTGCGTGTCTAAACAAAAACGGCGGTCTGAACCTGGGTTCAGACCGCCGCTGGAAAGCAGGGTCAATGAATCGGTGAGGTGTCGTAGACCTTCACCTGGTCAAAGAACGGTTTGCAGACGTCCACGAAGTGAAGGTGCTTGGGGCATTCCTTCTGGTAGAATTCATGGTCCTGCAGGTTTTTGAAGTGCAGGGTGAGGGAGTAGTTGAAGCTGTGGTCGGTGACGGGCCGCTCCTCGGTGGGGGCGGGTTTGCCGACGAAGCCGTGCTCCAGGTAATCAATGGTCTTGAGGGCGATGAGCTCGTTCTCAAAGGTTTCGACCTGCTCGGCGCTCAGGTCCTTTTTCAGCCAGAAATAGACGTTGTGAATCATGGTGGTGGCATGATGGCACTCCGGGAGGGTGGCCGTCAATAAGCAAGCGCCTTTAGTTCAGGACTTGTCGGCTGTCTTGGCCGCAGGCTCAGGCGGCAGCTTTTCAAAAACCGTCAGCTTGGCCAAGCCATAATAATAACCAAAGACACTGCCCAGCAGGAGAAGAAACGCCACCATGGGCCAGAAGCCTGGAAGCCAGGGCGGGGAAAGACGGCGGCGGCGTGACATGGCTGGCAATGATGGCGAGGAGAGGGAAAGGGAAAGCGAAAAATGCGGGCAGAGCCTGAAGGCTAACGGAAGAGAGCGCCGAGTTTTTTGCCCAGCAGCAGGGCCGCACCGACGATGGTGATGGTGAGGAAGATCATGGCCCAGACCCCGAGGGCGGAGGCGAGGCTGGGGCCATTGCCCAGACCCATGACCAGGAAGTAGATGGCCTTGGTGATGGGAAAGTGGGAGGACTGCTGCGCGAGAATCATCGAGTCGCTGACCTCCAGCATGGCAAAGGCAAAGGCGAGCAGTCCGCCCGCGAGGAGATTCGGAGCGACCAGGGGTAGCGTGATGCGCCAGAGGGCACGCTCCGGCGTGGCCCCGAGGTTTTGCGCGGCCTCCTCCAGGGCGGGGCTGACCTGCTGAAAGCCGGCGGAGGCGGAGCGCACGATGTAGGGCAGGCGACGCACGGCATAGGCGATGACGAGAATGAGGAATGGATCCTCGCCCAGGATGAGCCAATCGAACTGCCGGCCAGGTCGGGTCATGGCCAGATAACCAAAGGCCATCACGACACCCGGCACCGCCAGCGGCAGCATGGCCATGGCATCCAAAAGCTGCCGACCCCAGAGGCGCGTGCGCACATTCACATAGGCCACGCCGATGCCCAGCACCAAGGCGAAGCCGATGGCGAAGACGGAGTACTTCAGGCTGTTGGCGATGGAGCTCAAGGTGAGCTCATGCCCCAGGGCCTGATGAAAATGGTCCAGCGTGTAGGCCTGGGGCAGCACGGTGGCGTACCAGTCATCGGCAAAGCTGAGGAGCACGACACCGAGATGCGGCATCACGGCCAGGAAGGTGACGAAGGCAAAGGCTGCCGTGCAAAGCAGGCCGATGCCGAGAGGCAGGCGAACGGTCTCCCGTGCTGTGGTGGCACGGCCACCCCCGGTGGAACTGGCACGGCCAAAGAACAGTTTGCTGAGGGTGTAAATCAGCGTGCTGAAAACCAGCATGACCACCACAAGGGCATAAGGGAAGGGATTGTCACTGAGGTCATTCAGCGAGCGGAAAATCTGCACGGCAGTGACGCGGTCGTAATCAAACACCAGGGGCACGCCCAGTTCTGTAAAGGCCCAGATGAAAACAATGGTGCCGCCAGCAAAGATGCCCGGCATGATGAGGGGCACGGTGATGCGCCAAAAGCGCTGCCAAGGCGGGCAGCCGAGACTGGCCCCGGCCTCCTCCATGGCGGGGTCGAGATTCGCCAGCACGGCGGCGATGTTCAGGTAAAGAATGGGGTAGAGATGCAGCACCTCCATGACCACAATGCCCAGCATCTGTCCCTCGCCCAGCCAGTCGGTGGGGCGCTGGGCATTCATGAGGCCTAACTGAATGAGCATGGAATTTAGCGCCCCGGCCTGCCCGAGGATGGCCTTGATGCCGATGGCCCCGACGAAAGGTGGCAGCACCATGGGTGTGAGCACCAGGCTGTTGAGCAGGGTCTTTCCAGGAAAGTCATAGCGCACAAACATCATGGCCAGAGGCATGGAGATGACCAGGCAGCCCAGCGTGGTCCAGATGGCGATGATGAAGGAATTGACCAGCCCTTCGCGATAGAGCGGATTGAGAAACACCTCCGTAATGAACTCCAGCGTGAAGCGGTGGTCAGGCGTCTCAAAGGCCAGCTTCACCGTCGTCCAGATGGGATAGATAAAAAAGCAGCCGAAGAAGACGGCCATGATGCCAAACACAAGGAGGGCGAGGGAGCGGGACATCGGGAAAAGGCAGGGTGCTCGTGGATGGAATGACGCTATTCCCCTTTGCGGGCCAGGGTGTGGGCGAGCTCGTAATTGTTGCGGAAGGTGTCGCCCAGGGCGCGGGCGAGCCTTGTTTCGGCGACCTTGTCGCGGGAGCGGACAACCTTGGTGATGTCCCCCACGGCGAGGTCATAACGGATGCTGGTGAGCTCCTGGAACACCTCGGTGGCGCGCGGCGGCTGCTGGCGTGTGATGAGGGTGTGCCAGGCTTTCCGCTGTTCCTGATGTGTGTCCACACACATCACGCGGATGAGGAAACGCAGCGTGCTGAAGGCGGAGGCCGTCCACTCCGGGTGATAGGTGAAGGCCTTGGCCTTTTCATAAGGCATCTCGGCGGCATCGCTCATCAGCAGCAAGTTTTCAGGCTTATAAAAATCCTTTCGGGCGGCGAGGCGACGCAGGGCGCTGCGGGTAGGGCCGCCCGGTGTTCCGCTGCGGTAGGCCCAGATCTTTTGCCCGGCATCGCTGAGGACGAACTCGATGAAGGCCGTGGCCAGCCCGGCCTCCGGGGCACCCCGGAACATGGCGATGGGGTCCACACTCACCGAACTGCCGCCCACAGGCATGATGAAACCGATGCGGGAACTGCCATCCGGACGGCGGGTTTCCTCCTCGGTGGAGCGGCCATAGTAGTCAATGCACATGCCGGCTGCGGCATCGCCACGGGCGACGTCCAGAGGGATCTTGCTGGAGCTGTCGCTGAAGTAGCGGGCATTCGCGCTGATGCGCTGGATGAGGTTCAGCCCACGGGTCCACCCCTCCCGCACTCCGGCGGCCTCAATGTCCTGGGGCGTTTTGAGTTGGCCTGGGTTCTGGGTGAGGCGGGCGATGGCTTCCTGCATCTCCTGCTGGATGAGCATTTCAAAGGCCTTCGTCACCGTGGCGCTGCGCCCTGGATCTGCGAGGGCGAGCTGGCCATAGAGGCGGGGATCTGCCAGGTCGCGCCACTGGGCAGGGTCCTTCTCGATGCCAAGACGGCGCAGCACATCGCGGTTGAAGACGATGCCAAAGCTGGACAGGCAGCAGGCGATCCACCGGTCCTTGCCATCGCGAAAAGGTTCTCCGCTGACCATCTCGGGGATACCCTCGTCACCGAACCAGGCCGGGTGTTTTTGCCGCAGGGCGGCGATGCCAGTGCCGGGGCCGTTTTGGGCCACCAGGGTGCCTGATTCGGCCTGGATCTGAAAGTCATACGCGCCGCCTCCGAAGAACACATCCAGCCCCACGCCCGTATCGGACTTCAGAAAAGCCTGCCGTGCGGCGTCACTGGCCGGGGCCTTGGGGTTCATGAAATTTTGGGCGATGGCAGGTGTCCACGTTTGGCCGAGGGCCTGAGTCCAATGAAGCTGAAAGGCGGCACTGAACTCGGACTTCAGCATCACGGCAATCTCGGAGGTGCCGCCGGGCACACGCCAGTCCACGGCGACAGTTTCACCGGTTGTCTCTTTCCAATGGCGGACGAAGGCTTGGCCGAATTCGGCCCGCAGGCGCTCGGGATGCGGGGTGATGATGACGAGCTTGCGCTCTGCTTTCGATGAAGCGGTGGACTGGCCGGGCTTCAGCAAAAAGGGGCCGAGCAAGGTGACAAGCAGGGCACTAACGATGGCGATTTCTTTGCACCAGCGTCGGAGAAAAGATGGAGCGGCGGCTTCAGACATCGTCCCTCATCCAAGCGGAAGGCGGGGCAAACGGCAACTCGGCATTCTCCTGGTGGCCATCTTTTTCGCGCCGTGACAGGTCTGTCACGGTCATGCGATTGCAAAAAAGCCGTGTTTTCGTCATCGCCACCGTGCTGGAAAACCGCATAATGATCCCTATGCCCGCCCCTGATAATCAGCACGATATTGACATCGCCAAGGTCACCCAGCGTGCCAAGGACATCGAGGACAAGCTGCCCAAGCTGCGCCAATGGATGGAGCAGGGGCAGGTGATCCTTTCGATGGTGAAGGACTACTGGGCTGGCAACTACCGCGAGGTGCCCTACTGGGCCATCAGCGCGGGGGCTTTGTCCTTGCTTTATGTGCTGAATCCGGCGGATGTGATACCGGACATGATCCTGGGTGTGGGCTATCTGGATGATGCCACGGTGGTGGCCTTTTGCCTCAAGCTCATCGAACGAGAGCTGGTGAAGTATAAGGAATGGCAGGCCGCTCGGAAACCTTCCCCACCTGCCAAGGCGGGGAAGGTCATTGATGTCTGACTTTAGTCAGCGGCGGCGGGCATCAGATCCCGGCTGACCTGACGGGCCTCCGGTTCCAGCGTTTCCTTCAGGGCCTTGTAGTGGCTGCCGAGGCGGGTGCGGGTGAGCTTGCCAAAGTAGCGAACCTTGCGCAGCAACTTCTCTGTCTCGGAGGAATTGGCCGCCGTGCCTTTCATCAGCGAGCCTGCATAGGCAAGCGTTGTGGACCAGACAAAGAGCTCTGCGCCGATGTCTACGATGCGGCCTAACAAGATCTGCCGACGTTCAAGTGCCGGACCATTGAGCACCATGGCGTGGAAGAGGGTGCGGGCCAGCTTGTGGCTTTCCCGGGCGATGGCGTTCATGTCGCGGCGGAGCTGCGGGTGCAGGTGATGGGCGGCATGGCCTGCCCCACCTGGCAGCCACATGCGTGGGTACCAGGTGGCGTAGGTTCGGCCTGCGCGGAGGGCGGCCATCGCTCTCTGTTTCAGCGGCAGGGTGGAGTTCACCACTTCGGCACCGATTTTCAGGTGCGGATCCAGTACCTCGCGGGCGATGAAGAGGCGCATGATTTCGCTGCTGCCTTCAAAGATGGTGTTGATGCGGCAGTCGCGGAAAAGGCGCTCCACCGGGTCGGGTCTTTCGCCACGTTCACGGAGGGAATCAGCCGTTTCATAACCACGGCCACCACGGATCTGCATGGTGTCATCTACGATGGCCCAGGCGCGCTCGCTGCCCCAGAGTTTGGCGATGGCGGCCTCCAGTCGCACATCTGCATGTTTGTCGCGGTCCACCAGGGCGGAGACGTAGCGCACCATGGCCTCCATGGCGAAGCTGTCGGCAGCCATGCGAGCCAGCTTGTCCGCGATGGCAGCATGTTTGCCCACGGGCTGGCCCCACTGCACGCGCTCCGCAGCCCAGCGGCTGGAGATTTCTACACAGCGTTTGGCCAGGCCGGTGCAGGCGGCAGGCAGGGTGATGCGTCCGGTGTTCAGGGTAGTGAGGGCCACCTTCAGGCCACGGCCTTCACCTCCCAGGATGTTGGCGCGTGGCACTCGCACGTTATGAAAATGGACCACGCCATTGTAGAGCGCGCGCAGGCCCATGAAGTGGCAGCGGTGGACGATCTCCACCCCTGGCCATGAGGTTTCGACAATGAAGGCGCTGGTGGCATGCGGCTTCTCCGGAGTGGGAGTGCGGGCCATCACAACGATGATGCCGGCCTTGAGGCTGTTCGTGCACCACAGCTTCTCGCCATTTAGCAGGAAGTGGTCTTCTCCATCCGGTGTCGCCACGGTGGACATGCGGGCAGGGTCGCTGCCCACATTGTTTTCTGTCAGGGCAAAGGCGCTGATGATGCCGCTGGCGCACAGAGGTAGATACTTCGACTTCTGCTCCTCCGTGCCGAACAAAATGAGCGGCTGCGGAGCACCGATGGACTGGTGGGCGGAAAGCAGGGCTGCCAAGTTCCCGCATTCACCACCGAGCAGCATGGCACTGCGGGAGTAGTTGGTCTGGGAGAGTCCCAGGCCGCCGTACTTGGTGGGGATCTTGATGCCGAAGGCCCCGAGGTGGGCCAGTTCATCCAGCAGGGTTTCGGGGATCTCTCCCGTGCGGTCGATTTCGTCAGGATCGGCATGCTCATCCAACACCTTTTTCAGGCGGGAGAGGAAGGCATCGCCCTGATCATGATCCTCCACCGACTGTTCTGGGAAGGGGAGAAGTTTGTCGAAATCCGGTGTGCCGAAAAACAGACCTGCGGCGAGGCCAGCGTTGTTGCGTTCATCACGCGCAGCCTCGGCCATTTCGAGCGCCGCCTTTTGGCCAGCGGACATTTTTGACATGTCAATGAGGGCTGCGGGGGGAGGGGTGAGTTCGGTTTTCATAAGGAGGGTGGGCTGAGGTTTCGGGTGGGATGTTCCATCATTGGTTAGGTCTTAGGTATGGCGTCGGGCTCAAAGGCATTGGGCTCGGGCGTGCTGTGCTGGAGCATGCGCAGCTCCACGGCGGCGTTGTCTTCGCCCAGATCATGCATCCAGGACAGCGGCCCGCCGCGGAAGGGCGGGTAGCCGGTGCCCAGGATCATGGCTAGATCAATGTCGGAGGGGTCGCGGGTGAGGCCTTCCTTGGCGCAGCGTGCGGCCTCATTGGCCAGCAGCAGGGCAAGGCGGTGCTGCACGTGCTCGACCACGGCCGGGTCATGGATGACGGGGCATTTTTTGCGCCCGCCTGTGCCGTGCGTGTAGAAACCCTGGCCGGACTTTTTGCCCAGCTTGCCTTCGGCGACCATGCGCTCCAGCAGGGGAGAGGATTGCAGCCTGTCCGGGAAGGCGGCGCAGAGCGTGTGGCCGACGTGGACGGCGACATCCAGGCCGATCTCATCCAGCAGGCGCAAGGGGCCCATGGGCATGCCAAACTCCAGCATGGCTTCGTCAATCGTCTCCGCTGGGATGCTGCTGGCATGCAGGCGCACGGCCTCCATGAGGTAGGGCATGAGGATGCGGTTCACCACAAAGCCGGGGCTGTCCTTCACCACCACGGGTACCTTGCCCAGCTTCTGCACAAAGGCCACGGCGGTGGCGATGACATCGTCGGAGGTGTGGTGGGTGATGATCACCTCCACCAGCGGCATGCGATGCACGGGATTGAAGAAGTGCAGGCCGATGACGCGTTCAGGATGCGGCAGGGTTTCTGCCAGTTCCGTGATGGAAAGGGCGGAGGTGTTGGTGGCCAGAATGGTGTCGGGACCGCTGCGCGCGGCGAGATCGGCAAAGATCTTTTTTTTCAGCCCCATGTCCTCCGTGGCGGCCTCGATGACGATGGGGTAGTGGCTCAGGGGCACACGGGTGTGCTCGGGCTTCAGGCGATCCAGCGTATCATGATGGTCACGGCGGGTGATGGCTCGGCGCTTCAGGCCTTCATTGAGGAGATCATGCACACGGTGCATGCCACGGGCCAGAGCATCCATGCTGACATCCTGCATGAGGACCTGATTGCCACGGCTGGCGACCCAGTGGGCGATGCCTGCGCCCATCACGCCGGCACCGATGACGGCCACGTCATGCACATGCAGGGCGATGCCGCGAGGGAAGGGTTTTTTGGAGGCCTCCTCTTTGCGGAAGAACAGGTCGATGAGATGCTCCGTCTGTGGAGTCAGGGCGAGGTCCAGAATGGCATGGCGTTCCAATTCGAGGGCCTTGTCCAAGGGCAGCACCGCAGCCTCTGTCGCGACCTCAATGGCACGCAAGGGGGCCTGATAAAGGCCGCGTGTTTTTTCCATGACCTGACCGCGCACCCGGTGGGCCAGGGCATTGCGGATGCCGGGCAATTTCCAGAAGCTGTGGCTGATAGGTGGCTCGCGCTCAGGCAGTCCGGAGGCCAGCATTTCGAGGGCGGCTTTTTCGAGCTGTTCACGAGGCACGACTTTGTCCACCAAGCCGTTGCGTTTGGCGGCGGAGGGTTTCAGCAGCTTGCCCGTGATGATCATTTCCAGGGCCGCAGGCAGGCCGAGCAGGCGCGGCAGGCGGGTGGAGCCGCCCCAGGCGGGGATGAGGCCGATCTGGGTTTCCGGTAGGCCGAGGCGTGTGGACTCGGCATCGCTGGCGATGCGGGCATCGCAGGCCAGGGTGAGCTCCAGCCCGCCGCCGAGGCAGGCCCCGTGAATGAGGGCGATCTTTGGCTGGGGCAGGGCGGCAAGGCGGTTGAACACATCTTGGCCTAACGAAATGAGCGTCTCCACCCGGCGGATGGGGGAGCTGCGCACGGCCTTGAGATCGGCCCCAGCGATGAAGATCTTGTCCTTGCCAGAGCGGATGACGAGGGCCTTGACGGAGCTGTCGCGATGGAGGCTCTCCAGGCAGAGGTCAAACTCGCGCAGAGTGGATTCGTTCCAGACGTTGGCTGCGCTGCCCTGCATGTCGAAGGTGATCCAGGCGGTGCCGTTTTCATCCACCGTCAGCCGGAAATGGCAGAGGGACTGGATGCGGCCGGTGACCGTGGGCGGCTTGGGGAAAAAGGCATCTTTCTCCGCCGCGAGGGTGTCGAGCAGATGAGTATTCATAATCGTGGTGGGTTTGAAGGTTCATGAGTTAAACTCGTTCCAGGATGGCTGCGCCGCCCTGGCCCCCGCCGATGCAGAGGCTGACGAGCGCGTGGCGACCCTTGCTTTCATGGAGCTGATCCAGCGCGGTGAGCACCAGACGTGCCCCGGTGGCACCCACGGGATGACCGAGGGCGATGGCACCGCCACGAGGGTTCAGCACCTCGTCGGGGATTTCTCCCAGCGGGGCTTCCAGCCCGGCACGGCGCGCACTGGCGGGGTCCTTGAGGCATTGCAGCACGGCCAGCACCTGGGCGGCGAAGGCTTCGTTGATTTCGACATGGTCCATGTCACTAAGCTTTTGGTTAGTCCGGTGCAAGACGGCATCCATGGCGCGGACAGGGCCCAGGCCCATGCGGCGAGGATCACAGCCGGTATAGGCATAGTCCACCAGGCGACCCAGAGGCTGCCAGCCGTGGCGTTTCACAGCTTCCTCGCTGGCCACCAAAAGGGCCACGGCCCCATCGGTGATCTGGCTGGAGTTGCCGGCTGTGACGGTGCCGTGATGGCGGTCAAACAAGGGTTTCAGACGGGCCAGTTTTTCCAGGCTGCTGTCATCGCGCACCCCATTGTCAGCGAGCACAGGCTCCACACCCCGCCCCATGATATAGAGGGGGGATGTTTCCGCCTGCAGACGGGTGGCTGCGGCGAGGGCGCGCTGATGGCTGCGCAGGGCAAAGGCATCCTGCATTTCCCGGTTGATCTTGTATTCGCGGGCGAGCAGCTCTGCCGTCTCGCCCATGTTCATCTCCACCACAGGGTCCGTGAGGGCCAGTTGCAGGCCGATGATGGGGGCGAAGTCCGCAGGGCGGAAGGCAGTCATGGCGCCGAGCTTTTGCCCCAGGCTGCGTGCCTTGCCAAGAAGGCCAAATTTGTCCGCCGCGCGGCGTGAGAAATAGAGCGGCGTGTTCGACATGCTTTCGGTGCCGCCGACGATGAAGACCTCCCCATGACCGCCGCACATTTTGGCATGGGCGGTGGTCAGGGCCTCAAGGCCGGAGGCGCAGTTGCGATGCACAGTCATCGCGGGCCGGGCCTCGGTTAAACCGGCACGCAGGGCGATGACGCGGGCGATGTTTTGCGCGTGGGCTGGCTGGCCCACACAGCCAAAGATGGTCTCATCTACCGCCTGGGGATCCAGACCGGTACGGGCCAGCAGGGCGGAGACGG
This sequence comes from Prosthecobacter algae, assembly GCF_039542385.1. Classification (NCBI taxonomy): domain Bacteria; kingdom Pseudomonadati; phylum Verrucomicrobiota; class Verrucomicrobiia; order Verrucomicrobiales; family Verrucomicrobiaceae; genus Prosthecobacter; species Prosthecobacter algae. Next base: position 16,862 of record NZ_BAABIA010000013.1, read on the forward strand.
CAGCCTTGCCAAGGTCCACCGCATCCAGCCCGGCAAGGCTGCTGCCAGCCCGGGTAAAGGGGGTGCGGATGGCGGAGATGATGTAGAGCGGTTTCATGAAAGGTGATGGGAGAAGGATTTCAAAAAGGGACGAGGCCGATAGGCCCTAGTGCGTGGTCAGGCTGGTCTGGGCAGGCTGCGGGTTCTTGCGCTTATCGAGGATCTTGACCTCCTTGAGCAACCTGCCCACACCGAGCCGTTCGCGGAGGTCGGGCAGGTCGTGGAAGCAAATGGAGTTAGGATGTATTTCCGTGACTTCGGCGAAGCGGCGGTGAATGCGATGCTTCAGGTCTTCGAGGTTCATGCCCGCCTCGGGGGCCACGTGCAGCACCAGTTCGTCCACGTCATGCGGGTCGTTGTTGTGCTTGGCCAGCTCGATCTGCCAAGCGGCGACACCCTTCTGGTCATCGAGCAGGTGCTCGAGGATGTTGAAGTTGACGAGGGTGCCTTTGAGCTTGTCGAGAGTCAGTTCGCGGATCTCGCTGACGCGGCTGATGGGGCCTAGCAGGCGTGGGCAGGTGCGGCCGCAGTGCGGGCAGCGTTCCCAGGTTAGGCCACCTTCGGCAATGTCACCGGTGCGGTAGCGTAGCACCACGGTGCCACGTGCATCCAGCGGGGTGAAGACGATTTCACCGGGGTACCCGGCAGGCACAGGTTTGCCCGTGCGTGGATCCACCAGTTCCATGTAGGCGAGGTCCGGGCTGAGGTGGAAACCGCTGGCGCCGTTTTCAGCCGGGCACTCAGGGAAGGCCATCTTGGCCTCGGTAAAGCCATAGGTGCTGATGACATGCACCTCATCCCCGCCTAGATCATGCACCAGATCCACCAGGCGCGCGCGCAGCCCTTCGGCCACCTTTTCGCCACCGAGGACGACACGCTTGATGTTAGGCCAGTGTTTGCCCTCCTCCACAGCCTGGCGCAGCAGGTGGTAGATGAAGGTGGGCATGCCGATGAGGACATCGGGCTGGATCTTGTCCATGAGGTTCATGTTGCCCTCCGTGCCCAGCGTCTTGCCGCCACCGGTGCTCACCATGAAGGTGCCAAAACTCTGGCCCGCATGGTGCGTCTGCCAGAAGGCCAAGTGAGGGGCGAAAGGGAAGGCATTGATGTGGCGGAAATCCCGCTGGGAGCGCCCGCACTCCATGAGGCGGCGGCCAGCCGTGTCCAGGTTGGCCAGGTCGTGTTTGGTAAAAAGGAAGGGCACGGGATCTGAGGAGCGGCCCGTGGTGCTGGTGAGCATGATGGGGCGGAACTCGTGCTCCAAGGCCTCCTTGGCGGCGGTGCGACCGTGCAGCAGGGCATTCATGATGACACCCCATTCGCGGCGCAGTTCGGCCTCGGCAGGCATTAGCACAAATTCGCGCTGCTGGTCGCGGGGCACGGTGAGGTCACCCTTGCTGGTGAAGGGGGCATTGGCCCAGTCATCGAATGAACGGATGTCATTCGGGTGGAGGTCATGTTCCTTGAACAGGCGCTGGTAATGCGCGCTGTAGGGCAGGACACGATGGGTCAGGTAGTCACGGAGACGACGCAACTGCCATTGCTGCCAGAGCTCAGGCGGCGCAGAGTCCCACGCAGGGGGTGTGGACAGGATTTTCATGGTTGTACTCTTGGTTAGGTGTTGATTTTCCGGTCAGCGCCAGCAGGCGCGGGAGGGCTTCCTCCGCCGCACGGCGACCCGCGCGGATGTAGCGGTCGAAATTTTCAAAGTCGAACCACGTGCTTTCGCAGAAGAAGGGATGGATCACGACATCGGCGTAGCGGCACTCCTTTTCAGCGAGGCCTAGCTGGGCGCACATGAGGGACCTGCGGAAAGTGTCCATCACGTTGCCGTAGGCCAGCAGGTTGATGGGCCTGAGCATGGCGTTCAGAAAGCGCAGCAGGGGGTTCTTTTTGGTGGTGGGTGGGACGAAGGCGGTGTCCTTGCAGTGCAGGATGTCCTGGGTGTTGGGCAGCACATTGACGGCGATGACGGCATCCAGCTTGAAGCGTTCCCGCAGTAAGGTCACGGGCAGGGGTTCCGCCGCACCGCCATCGGTGAATCGGCGGCCCTCGATGTGCACGGGGGCGCAGACACCGGGGATGGCGGCACTGGCGTGGACGGCGACACCCACCGGGCCGCTGTCGAAGACATGGGCAGCCATGGTATCCAGATCGGTGGCCACGACGAGGAGGGGTTTTTCCAGTTCGGCAAAGGTGCGGGCACCCAGGGAGCGCTCCAAATGGCCGCGAATTTTGTTCCCACGGATCAGGCCGGTGGTAGGGGGGAAGATGGGGTCCAATAGCCGAAGCAGGGTGCGGCGATCCTTGATCTCTCGGGCCAGGGATTCCAGGTCCAGGGTGTTAAAGCCAGCCGCGTGCAGGGCACCGACATAGGCCCCCATGCTGGTGCCAGCAATGGCGGCGATGGGGATGTGATTTTCCTCCAGCACCTGCAGCACACCCACATGGGCGAGACCACGGGCACCGCCGCCGGAGAGTGCGAGACCGATGCGGGGCTGGTCCTGCCGGGGCAGGGTGGTGGAGCCACCGGCCATGCCGGGATCTTCCGCATTTCGCATCCATCCGGGGGGAGATGGATTCAAGTTGGGGTTCATATAGGTTACCTCCTTCTTGCTATTTTTGACGGAGGCTGCTGCTGAACTGTTCAACCAGAGGGCGCAAATATAGGTCACTTTAAAAGGCATCCATTCTTTGCGAAAAGACGTACATTGCGCCACATCCCCACCATGCTAAAATTGCGTTCCATCCAAGAGCTTTCCCTGGTGCCCGGTCCTGTGGCCCTGGCCATCGGAGTGTTTGATGGGGTGCACCTCGGCCACCAGGAAGTCATCCGTGCGGCGCAGGAACATGCCGCCCAGCACCAAGGGCAGGCGATCGTGATGAGCTTTGACCCGCACCCCCTCAGCGTGCTGCGGCCCGAGGCCCAGCCGAAGCGGCTGTGCGGCGACCGCCAGCGTGCCCGGCTGCTGGCGGCCATGGGGGTGTCTGGCACGCTGATGTGCCCCTTTACCCGAGAGGTGGCAGAGACCTCGGCAGAGGATTTTGTGAACTCATTGGTTCAGGCTTGTCGGCCGCTGGGCTGCATCTCGGTGGGCTACACCTGGAGCTTTGGCAGGAACCGCAGCGGCAACATCCACTCCCTCATGGACCTGGGGCAGCGGCATGATTTTGCCGTCTATGGCGTGCCTCCCATCCGCCGTGACGGACAGGTGGTGAGCAGCACGCTGATCCGCGATGCTGTGGCCGTGGGCGATCTGGGCCGCGCCAGTGATATGTTGGGTAGAACATACTCTTTGTTAGGTGTGGTGATGGAGGGCAGGAAGCTGGCGCGCCAGCTTGGATTTCCCACCGCCAATGTGCAGCCGGAGGCCGAAGTGCTGCCGCCCTATGGCGTGTATGCGGTGGAGGCCTGTGTGGATGGCGAGTGGCTGCCGGGCATCGCCAATCTCGGCGTGCGCCCCACGGTGGAGCAGGAAGGCGTGCGGCCCTCGCTGGAGGTGAACCTTTTTGACTGGAGCGGTGACCTTTATGGCCAGGACCTGGAAGTGCGGCTGAAGGCCTTTGTGCGGCCCGAGCAGAAGTTTGCGGGTGTGGAGGCGTTGCGCCTTCAGATCGCCCAGGATGTGGAGCAGGCGCGCCTACTTCTTTCTGCCTGAGACCTTGCGCTGCGGATTCAGCGTCATCACGATGGGCCGGTGGTCGCTGGCTTTGTCAAAATCTGCCGCCGTGTGGATGTAGGTGCCTTTGGCCTCCACATAAGGACGCAGGTTGCGGCTAACAAAAAGGTAGTCAAGGCGGCCATACACATCCGCCGCGTCCCAGAAATGGGTCCACACCAAGCCATGCTTATCCTTTAGGTAGAGATCGATCATGTGACCGGGGCTGGAGCGCGAGCCGATGATCTCACTGATGGCGGGTTCATTGCGATGCTCGTTGAAGTCGCCGTAGCTCACGACTTTGGCCTGCGGCTGCGCTTCAAAGATGCGGTCCAGGTGGCGGCGCAGGAGGTGGGCCTCATTCCGCCGCATCAGGGATTCGTCGGCCTCCGGGATGGCGCGTTTGGACTTCAGGTGCACACCTAGGCAGCGGACTTCAAAACCGCCGCCCACATCCACGGTGGCATCCAGGATGCCCCGCTGCATGGGAAAGGTCTCGGCCCCCATCTGATAGCTGAGTTCCCGCTGGGAGTTCCGGGCCGTGATGGGAAAGCGGGAGAGCAAACCCAGGCTGCGGGAGGTATCGCCACCGGTGCAATGTTCCAGGTGTGGCAGATCCAGCCCTTCTTGGCTGAGCCGTGACTGGAGATCTTTGAGGTCTTCCAGGCTGCCGATTTCGCAGATGCCAAGAATGTCTGGCCGGATGTCCTTTAAAAAGGCCACCACTTTGGCCTTCTCCGATTCCGGTTTGGGTGAAAGCGGGCTGTCCTTTTCCCCAAAGGACCGCTGCATCAGCAGCCAGTTTTTGAGGTTGTAGGAACAAAAAACGACCGGTCCAGCCGTTTCCTGGGCCAGTGCCGGAAAGCAGGCGACCAGCAGGCAAAAGAAAACGGCGGGAACGAATCCCCGCCGTTTCATGGTGATTAAAGAGGCGTCCATCGGGCAGCCTCAGGCAAATCAGACGTCTTGGGTGGAAGACACTGGCTGGCGCTTCTCGACCGTCTGAGGGATGGTTGGGCGCTGCACTTCTTCCTGGGCGTTGGTGAGCTCGTGCTCGAATTCTTCGCGGGCTTTTTTGAACTCGCCCATGCTCTTGCCCAGGCTGCGGGCGAAAGTCGGGAGCTTTTTGGCTCCGAAAAGGACGAGAACGAGGATGGCGATGATGATCAGCTCAGGCGTGCCGAGGGGACCAAAGGCGGTGAAAAGGTGATGGGTGTTCATGGCTAAGGATAGTTACGTTTGAATCAGCGACGGTGCAAGCCGACCTTTTCTCCACGTGGGTGGCGGGTTGCACAACTAGGCGGACGATTTGGGGGAAAGTCCGTTCAGGTGTTGTCATCGCTCGTTATGTGGGCTTTATTTCAAATCCGCTCAAAAAATATTCCGTAATTCCCATTTCATTTCCCCCCACGCAATGATCTCCGTCCAAGACCTCACCAAGCATTATGCCGGACGCATGGCGGTGGATCACATCTCCTTTGAGGTGCAGCCGGGTGAGATTGTGGGTTTTCTGGGGCCCAACGGGGCTGGCAAATCCACCACGATGCGAGTGCTGACGGGTTTCATGCCGCCCTCCTCCGGCCAGGTGACAGTGAATGGTTACGATGTCTTCCGCCAGTCGCTGGAGGTGCGCCGTTCCATCGGGTACATGCCGGAAATGGCCCCCCTTTACACCGACATGAAGGTGAAGGAATACCTGCGTTTTCGCGGGGAACTCAAGGGCCTGCGTGGACGGGATATGCGCCGCCGCGTGGGCGAAGTGATGGATCTGTGCTCCGTGGCGGATGTGCGCCGCCGCTTGATCGGCAACCTCTCCAAAGGCTACCGCCAGCGTGTGGCCCTGGCGGATGCGCTTTTGCACGAGCCGCCTCTGCTGATCCTGGATGAACCGACCAGTGGCCTGGACCCCGTGCAGATCCGCCAGGTGCGGGAACTGCTGGCCAGCCTCCGCCCCAAGCATACCATCCTGCTTTCCACCCACATCCTGCAGGAGGTGGAGCAGATCTGCGACCGCGTGATCATGATCCATCATGGCCGCCTGCTGGCCAATGACACCCCGCTGAACCTCACCAAAAAGCTGCGCGCCCTGACGCAGGTGTTCGTGGAAGTGGAAGGGCAGGGGGATGTGGCCGCCGGACTGGAGTCCCTGACGGCGGTGCGCAAGGTCATCGAAGATTCCAAAGATGGCACGTGGACGCGCTACACCCTGCGGGTGGAGCCTGGGCACGATGTGCGCGAGGCGGTGATGAACCTGGCTGCGGCCAAAAACTGGAAGCTGCGGGAACTGCACCGCCAGTTGCCCAGCCTGGAGGATGTCTTTGTGGAACTGGCAGCCTCTGAACCTGTGAAATCCTGACCCCCGCCTGACCGACACGATGAGAATTTTCTGGGTGCTGCTGAAAAAAGAACTGCGCGCGTTTTTCGTGTCGCCGATGGCCTACATCGTCCTGGCCTTGATCATGGTGCTAAACGGCTTTTGCCTGCGCGCCGCACTTTCCCTGCTGGAAAGTGCCCCCAGCGAAGGTTCCATCGTCACCTGGACCTTTGATGCCATCTGGTTTTGGCTGTCCTACTTCTTTGTCTTCCCGCTGCTGACCATGAGGCTTTTCTCTGAGGAGAAAAAGATGGGCACCTTTGAAACGCTCTTCACCGCCCCGGTCCGGGCCTGGCAGGTGGTGTGGGCCAAATATCTCGCCGCAGTCGTCATTTACTGCGTGCTGTGGGTGCCGAGCTACCTGAACTTTGAGCTGCTGGACTGGATCACCGTGGGTCAGATCGAGATGCCACCTGGCGCGATTAAAGGCAGCTACCTCATCCTTTTTGCCATGGGCCTGTTCAATCTGGCCATGGGCTGCCTGGCCTCCGCCCTGACCTCAAACCAGATCATCGCGGCGGTCATGTCCTTCACGGCCAGCCTTTTGCATTTCCTGGTGGGCCTGTTCATCAGCGTCATCGGGCGCCAGGTGAATGAGACCTTTGTGGACATCACCAACTATTTCGCCAGCCGGGAGCACATCCGCACCTTCACCAGCGGTCTCATTGATACCCGGCCCCTGGTTTATTACTCCAGCCTGGCCCTCCTTTTCCTCGCCCTCACACATCAGGTGGTGGAATTCCGCCGCTGGAGGTCCTGAGCCGCGTCGCAGACGATCCCCTTTGCCCTTTTGCCGCAATGCCTGACACCCCGCCAGACTCCAGCCCCCCGCCCAAGCCCTCTCTGCCCAAGAGATGGGGCATCGGCCTGAACGTGGTCCTGCAGGTGATTCTGGTGCTGGCCATCTTCTTTGGCGTGAATCGCCTCAGCTACCGCTACCATGCCCGCTGGGATCTCAGTCCGCAGCAGAGCTTTACCCTGAGTTCGGCCACGCTGAACTATGTGAGCAAGCTGCCCAAGGACGTTTTCATTGCCAATGTCTTTGCCCGCGATTCAAAGATCTTCCCCGATGTGCAGGCCCTTCTGGAAGAGTACCGCATCAATGGCCGTGGTCGTGTCAAACTGCGCTCCATCGACCCCCTGCGGGACATCGAACGCGCCGAGGAACTGAAGGCTGAGACAGGCTTGGCGCTGGACCAAAACGGCATCGTCATCCGGGTGGGCAGCCGCACCCGCTTCATCCGTGAAGAGGAATTGGTGATCCGCGAGACCGGCAACCAAGCGGTGCGGGCCATCAAGGAATTCCGTGGCGAAGACGCCGTCACCTCGGCCATGATCAACCTGATCGAAGGCGGCGAACGCAAATTTTATCTCGTCCTGGGCAAAGGTGCCCGCACGGAGACGGCACTGACGGATGTGATGGCTGCCCTAGGCGGGCTGGGCCGTCAGCAGAATTTCCAGCTTCTGCCGCTGAACTTGGCAGACATCAGCCGCGTCCCGGAGGATGCCGACGGGCTGCTTCTCATCGGTCTGCGCTACGATCTTTCCGAGCGTGAGGTGGAGATGCTGAAAGCCTACTGGGAGAGCAAGCGGGCCGGACTTTTGGTGATGCTGGATCCGGCCGGTGAAACCCCTCGCCTGCATGCTTTCCTCGGCATCAATGGAGTTACGCCGCGCGAGGACCGCGTCCTCTATGCGGAGAGCACCGGTACGGGTACCCGCAAAGAATTTTCCGTGCAGGCCATTTTTGACAACGAGTCCTCCATCACCCAGCCGCTGGCCGCCTCCACCGTCACCATGCCGGGCCAGTCGCAGTCTCTGGACGTGCGTTTTGATGATGAGTATCTGCTGAATCAAAACATCACCGTTCGTGCCCTCATCGGGGCTTCAGACCGCTACTGGGGGGAGAAAAACTACCTCGAGGAGCTCCCTCTCGTGGATGAGGAAGATACCAAGGCCCCCATTTTCCTGGCGGCCTCGGTGGAGCGAGGCAGCGTGGCCGATGAACGTCTGCGAATGGATACCTGCCGCATGGTCGTGGTCGGTAATGCATCCATGCTGGACAAAAAGACCGCCCTGGGGGTCAACCGTGATTTTGTGGCCGGCTGCCTGAATTGGATCCTGAACCGGGAGAAACTTAGCGGTGCCCCGCCGAAGCAAAAGCACAGCTACCGCATCCAGCTCAATCCTCGGCAGAATGAGCTGATTTTCTGGATCACCACCATCGCCATGCCGGGCCTTGTTCTCGGTCTGGGCATGATGGTCTGGGCCTCCCGCCGCGCCGCCTGACACCACCACCATGCACCCGCGTACCACGGCTTTTTTGCTGCTTCTTGTTGTCGCCCTTGGCGCTGTCATCCTCGGGGTCGAACGTTACCTGCCCTCCACCCGTGAGCTTCGGGAAATGAAGAAGGGCCCGGTGAAGTTCAACAAGAGCGAGGTGACCCAGTTTGAGATTGATTCCAGCGGCGGCGATGGCGTCTCCCTGGCTCGTGACAAAGGCATCTGGTGGGTGCGCCGACCCTTCAATGACCATGCCGATCCTGATAAGGTGACCAAGCTGCTAGATGAACTTCTGTCCATTGGCTGGATTGAGCGCGTGCATCGTGCGGAATTTGACGAGGCAGGCTGGGCCAAGACGGCCCTGGATCAGCCCCGGCAAAAGCTACGGCTGATGGTGGGCAGCGATACCGTGCTGGAAGTCTGGCTGGGCTCCGCCGCCGCGATTGAGGGCAGCCATTATTTGGCCGTGCAAAAGTCAAACGACAGCGAGGAGACCGCCTATTACGTGGCCAAGACCACCCTCCCGGACCTGCTCAAACCCACGCCGAAGGACTGGCGGGACAGCAAGCTGGTGCGCTTGGCGGCAGAGCAGGTGACTGGGATCAAGCTCGTCCAGGAAGGCGGGCAGATTGAGCTGGTCCGCGTGCCTGGAAAGGCAGGCTGGATTTTGGCCAAGCCGCTGAGCACCCGTGGCAGCAAGGAGAAGATCGGCGAACTGCTTTCCACCCTCCTCAATCTAGAGATCAAAGATGCGGTGGAAGTCACCACGGGGGCGGCCACCGCCATCGAGGGCGGCACCGCCACGGCGGCCATCAATGGCCAGCCGCTGAAGATCACCCTCACGGCCCAGCAGGATGAAACCACCATCCAGACAGAGATCACCATCACCAAGCCCCAGCCGGATTCGCTGGAGACAAAGGCCACTGTCAGCCACCGCCGCCCGATCTTTACCGTGCTTTCCAAATCGCTGGCGGATCTGTGGTCCCAGCCCAATGACCTGCGCGATCGCATGCTGGCCCGCATCGAGACGGAGGCCGTCGCTGCGGTCCGTATTGATTCGCAGGTGTTTGCCCCGGTGTTGCTGGAAAAGAAACAGGAGTCCTGGTTCCTGCGCCGCCACAACAAGCTGGAGCCTGCCAATGGCGACCGTGTGGCGCGTCTGTTTGAGGCTCTGAACTCCCACCCCATCCGCAGTTATGCCTCAGACTCCGCCGCCAATCTCGCCGGTTACGGCCTGGACAAGCCCTTTTTGACCCTCACGTTCAGTTCGGCCGATGGCCGGGCGATGAAGCTCTTTTTTGGGGCCAATGCAGAGCGCACGGAGTTTTTTGCCAAGTATGAGGCCGAGCCCAGTGTTTACCAGATTGATGCCTCGCTGCTGCCCAGCATTCCGCAGGATGGCATCAAGTGGAAGGGGCTGGGGGCCATACGCTTCACCCAGTTTGCCCTGCGGAAAATCAGCCTCGCCATGGGCACCCAGCCGCCTGTGGAGCTTTCTTATGACCCCACCACCGCGCAGTGGACCGGCGCACGCGCGGGCCGGGACATCACGGCCATGATTGATCGCGTGAAGGCCGACCGGCTGGCCGGATCGCTGGCGAAATTCAATGTTCAGGACTGGTCTGCCGATGCCACCAATGCCATCCAGGCGCTGAAGACACCGGCGCTGCGGGTGGTGGTGACGCTGGGCGAGCCCGGGACGAACACCGGGCCAACCCGGGACATCGAGATGAACTTTTCACCCACACAGCCCGACATGGATACCGCCCTGTATTTTGGCCAGGTGGACAAAGGGCCAGACGTTTTCTACGTCACCCGTTCGTCGCTGCTGGAACTGCTGGCTCCCGTGTTCAAGTCCGAATAGCGGAAAAAACCTGTCCCCACTTGGTTTGCATCCGCAGTTGCGCACACGCACGTTGGTTCTACGTTCTGCGCCCTTTTTTATCGGCCTGCCGCAGGCCAAACCAACCCCATGAGCACCCACGTCAAACTCTACATCCCTGGTCCCGTCGAAGTCAGCCCCGCTACCTTCGCGGCCATGTCCCAGCCCATGATGGGCCACCGTGGCAAAGGCTTCCAGGATCTGTATGCGGAGATCCAGCCGATGCTGCAGACTCTCTTTGGCACCCAACAGCAGGTCTTTCTCAGCACCTCCTCCGCCTGGGGCGTGATGGAAGGCTCCATCCGCAACCTGGTGAAAAAGAAAGTCCTCAACTGCTGCAACGGCGCGTTTTCTGACAAGTGGCTGGATGTCTCCAAGCGCTGTGGCAAGCAGGCAGAAGCCTACCAGGTGGAATGGGGCCAGCCCATCCTGGCCGAAGAGATCGACAAGCGTCTCGCCACCGGTGAGTTCGATGCCGTCACCTTCATCCACAATGAGACCTCCACAGGTGTGCTCAGCCCCCTGACAGAGATCGCCGCCCTGAAGAAAAAATATCCGGATGTCATGTTCATCACGGACTCCGTTTCCGGCTTCACCACCCTGCCGGTGAACTTCGACGAACTGGGCATTGATGTCCTGCTGACCGGCAGCCAGAAAGCCTTCGCTCTGCCTCCAGGGCTGGCTCTCTTCACCGCATCCGAAGCGGCCATGGCCCGCGCTGCCACGGTGGAAGACCGCGGCTACTACTTCGACTTCATCGAGTTCAAGGCCAATGGCGAGAAGAGCATGACGCCGAGCACTCCGTGCATCAGCCTCATCTATGGCCTGCGCCATCAGCTCAAGGCCATGTTTGCCGAAGGCCTGGAAAACCGTTACGCCCGCCACGCCCGCCTCAACGGCATGGTGCATGACTGGGTGCGCCGAAACGGCTTCGAATTCTTCGCGCCAGAAGGCTACCGTTCCAAGTCGCTGACCTGCGTGGCCAACAACAAGGAGATTGATGTCGCCGCCTTCATCGGCCTGCTGAAGAAGAATCACAGCCTCATCATTGATGGCGGCTACGGGAAGCTGAAGGGCAAGACCTTCCGCATCTCCAACATGGGTGATGAGACCGATGAAAGCATTGGTGCCGTTATCGCCGCTCTCGATGACAGCCTTGCCAAGCTGTAATCTGCGTTAAACTCTTTCGTGGCCGGCGGTTTTCTGAAATAAAGATCAGATCATCGCTGGCCATTTTTGCACCGACTTGCCGCCATGTCTTTCAAGCCTCCTGGTCAATGTACCGCCTGCGGTGAATGGGTGCCCCGTGGAGCCGTGGCCTGCGATGATTGCGGGGCCTGTGCCAAATCGGGGTGGAAGGAGAACCGGGAAGTCTATGACGGGCTCGACCTGCCGGATGACGACGACTTCGACTACGATGAATTTGTCAGCCGGGAATTCGGTGCCGCCAAACCGAGGCGCGGCATGAACCGCGAACTTTTCTGGCGCTGGGTGGCCGCGATTGTCTTGGCCGTGATGGTGCTGGGCTATCTGGTGGCGGCGTTTTGAAACTTGCTCACAATGGGTGGAGAATCTGACTGCCCATGCCACGAATCCCCTGGGTTGTGCTCTGGTGAAGATGATTGTAAAAGAGGGCCAGCTTCGCATGTCCCCCGATCTCTCCTCCATCGCCCTCATTGCCGGGAACGGCATTTACCCAGAGACATTTGTCAAAGCCGCACGCCGGGCCGGGGTGCAGCGCCTGGTGGTGGCGGCTTTTGTGAATGAGACGAAGCCGGAACTCGCAGAGATGGTGGATGCCATCGAGTGGTTCCGTGTGGGGCAGCTCAGTAAAATGATATCATTCTTTGTTAGGCAAGGGGTGAAGCAGACGGTCATGGTGGGGCAGATCGCCCCAAAGAACCTCTTTGACCTACGGCCAGACCTGCGGCTGCTGATGATGCTGGCGCGGCTGAAGCAGCGGAATGCGGAGACACTTTTTGGTGCCATCAGCGATGAGATGACCAAGGATGGTATTCACCTGCTGCCTGCCACCACCTTCCTGGAAGATCTCATGCCTGCCCGTGGCCATGTGGCAGGGCCAGCCATCAAGAAACGCCGCTGGGAAGATGCGGACTATGGATTCACGATTGCCAAGGAGAGCAGCCGGCTGGACATCGGCCAGACCGTGGTGGTGAAAAACGGCACCGTGCTGGCGGTGGAGGCCTTTGAGGGGACGAACGAGGCCGTGAAGCGTGGCGGGGCCATGGGCAAAGGCGGAGCCACGATGGTGAAAGTCTCCAAACCCAATCAGGACATGCGCTTTGATGTACCAGTTATCGGCCCGGACACCATTCGAACAGCGGCGGAGGCCGGGGTGGACTTGATTGCCGTGGAAGCAGGGAAAACCTTGTTGTTAGGCCTGGAAGAACTTCGCCAGGAATGCCAACAAAGGAAGGTGAGCGTGATCGCTTTGTAGGACTCCCAGAGGGTTTCCTGAGCGGAATTTTCTAAAAAGAGCGGTAAAGTCTTGATTTATCAGGGTAAAACCGGAAAAAATGAGCGCTTCCCGCTGTGGCGGGTCAAAAACCGAGTTCTTCTTAACCAACCCCATATGTTACTCACAGCCCTCAAAGTAAAACTGGCCGCCATGGTCGCCGTCGCCGGTCTCAACACCGACGAAATGGACAAGCCTAGCGACGCCTTCCAGGCCGTCCTCAAACAGCTTGAAGCCGACCAGAAAGCCGCCTCTGAAAAGCCCGGTTCAGGACCCGACGTCAACGCCTCTTTCAACACTGCTCTGGCCAAGGTCAATGAACTGGCCAAAGCCGGTGACAAAGACGCACTGTATGCGCTCGCCCATTGGGGCGTGCTGAGCAACAGCAACGTCAACGAGATCGTCGAGCTGTACCGCAAGGCAGCCGCCCTCGGTCAGGTGCTCGCCAAGGCCGAACTGGCCCAGGTGCTCCTCCAGGCCGCCCAGCAGGATCCTGAACGTCTGGCCGAAGCCGTGAAGCTCATCCAGGAAGCTGAAGCCGCCAACAACAAGGTGGCCCGCCGCCTTCTGGCCAATCTCCACCTCTCCGGCATTGGCGGTGTGGAAAAGAGCGTGGCCAAGGCCAAGGCCCTGCTGGAAAAAGGCAGCGCTGAAGGCGATGGCGAAGCCACTCTGGGCCTCAGCCAGCTCTATGCAGCCGGCGTGGACGGTCTGCCGAAGGATGAAGCCAAGTCCCTGGAATACCTCATTAAAGCCACCGAGCAGAAAAATGCCGTGGCCATGAGCACCTACGCAGCCCGCCTTTTTGATGGCGATCCTGTCGTCGAAGGCAGCAAGCAGTTGGTAAAGAAAGACCCTGAAGCCGCCCTCAAAATGTTTGAGGACGCCGCCGCGACTGGTTTCGCCGCTGCTAACCGCCTCCTGGGCGCAATCTATGAAAGCGGTCTGGGTGGCAAGACCCGCGACCTGAAAAAGGCCGTGGAATACTTCACCAAGGCTGCCAACGCCAACGATGCCCAGGCCCTCTTCCGCCTCGGCAACTACTTCGAAGCCGGCCTCAATGAAGGTGAAGGCGAGAAGGCTGTCTCCGTGGTGCAGCAGAATGCCAAGAGCGCTCTGGACCTTTACCGTCTGGCTGCCCAGAACGGCCTTTCCGAAGCCTTCTTCAACGTGGGTGTGTATTATGAAACCGGCACTGTGGTGGACAAGGATCCTGAAAAGGCTTTCACCTTCCAGCTTCGCGCTGCGAATTCCGGCCTGCCCCAGGCCCAGCACCGCGTGGCCACCTATTACCAGAATGGCACCGGCGTTGAGCAGGATCTCGTCGCCGCCATGGGCTGGTATCAGCGTGCCGCTGGTTCCAACTTTGCACTGAGCCAGATCGCTCTGGGACAGATGTATGAAATCGGTGCGGGCACCCGTGCAGATCCAGCCGCTGCCGCACAGATGTACACCAATGCTGCCGAGCAGGGCGCACCGATGGCGATGCTTCGCCTCGCTAGCCTCAACGAGCGTGGTCTGGGCACTGCCAAGAACGAGCCTAACCTCGCTCAGGCACTGGCCTACGCCAAGCTGGCCATGGACGCATCCAACAAGGCTGAACTGGCCGTCAAATACCATGACGAACTGAAGGCCAAGATGACCGCAGCTCAGATCTCTGAAGCGACTAAGCTGTATGAGAGCAAGAAAAAGGCGGCCGCAGCTCCAGCCACGCCAGCTAAGCCCGCTGGTTCCGGCAAAAAGTAATTGAAAAAAAGAGCAAAATCAACTTGCCAACATTAGCGCAAACGCTAAGCTCCGGCTCCCCAAACCAGGGGAGCCGGTTTTCTTTTCCGGGGCATTAGCTCAGTTGGTAGAGCGCCTGCATGGCATGCAGGAGGTCAGCGGTTCGAACCCGCTATGCTCCACCAAAAGGTGGTACATTAATAAACCGCCTTTTACTCCACGGCCAGTGCACTGCATCACCCCTCTTTATTTGCATTGTGCAGCTTCATGGCCGATAGAGCCATCCTGACTCCCCAACTAAAAAAATTGTGAGCGAAACGAGACATTCCGAGCCCAAGAAAAAAGCGTCCCTGCTGAGCCGCCTGAAGACAGGCATCAAAAAAGCCATTGGGCTGGGCGATAAAAAGAAGACACCGCAGGCTCCTGAAAAGGCCGAGCCTCACCGCATCGCCAAGATGTTTCCCCATGAGCCATCGGCTCCTGAGGGCAAGACGGGTGAACGCCGCCGCGAACGCGATGGCCCTCGTCGTGAAAGGGGCCCACGCCCTGAGCGCAGTGGTGAAGAGCGCGGCCCGCGCCCGCCACGTGCCGAGCGTCCTGAAGGCCAGGGAGACCGTCCGCCACGTGAAGGCGATCGCCCTCCCCGCCGTGAACGCCCCGAAAGAGGTGACCGTCCAGAACGCGGCGGCGAACGCCCTCGCCGTGGTGAACGCCCCGCCCGTGAACGCGATGCTGGCGACTCCAAGCCCCGCGAAAACTTTGCTGCGCTGCCACCACCGCCTGCACCCCCTGTGCCGGAAGGTCCTTTCCCAGAAGCTTTCCAGGTCCTTGGCCTCAGTGATGCCGTCCTCGCGGCCATTCGTGAGACGGGTTATGAAAAGCCCACCCAGATCCAGGAACGTGCGATTCCTGTCGTGCTTGAAGGCAAGGATGTCGTCGGTGCTTCCCAGACCGGGACTGGCAAGACGGCTGCTTTTGCCCTGCCTACCCTGACCCGCCTCGGTGCTCCTGGCGGCTTCCGCTGCCTAGTGCTGGAACCGACCCGCGAACTGGCCGCCCAGGTGGTCGAGCAGTTTGAAAAATACGGCAAACATACCGGCTTGCGTGTGCTTTTGGTCCACGGCGGTGTTGGTTATGAAAAACAGCGCAGAGGCCTGCAGGAAGGCGTGGATGTGGTGGTGGCCACTCCAGGTCGTTTGCTCGATTTCATGCAGGATGGCACGGCCAATCTGAACAACCTGGAAGTGCTGATCCTCGATGAAGTGGACCGCATGCTGGACATGGGCTTCCTGCCCGATGTGCGCCGCATCGTGGAGCGCACACCCAAGTCGCGTCAGACCCTGTTCTTCTCGGCCACCATGCCGCCCCAGATCCAGACGTTGGCGGAGTTTGCCCTGAAGGATCCGGTGAGCATTGAGATCGGTATCCGTTTCTCCCCTGCGGAGACGGTGAGCCATTACATGTATCCTGTGGCGAGCGATCAGCGCCAGGAACTGCTGCTGGCGATTCTGAAGCAGACTCACATTGACAGTCTCATGATCTTCACCCGCACGAAGGCGCAGGCAGATCAGATCTATGCGGCAGTGAAGGAACAGGGCACTTACAAAGTGGCTGTGATGCACTCCGACATTCGTCAGAGCGAACGCGAACGCGCTCTCAAAGGCTTCCGTGATGGTGAGTTTGAAGTCATCGTGGCAACGGACCTCGCGGCCCGTGGTCTGGATGTCAGCGGCGTCACCCACGTCATCAACTACATGGTGCCGGAGAACTCCGAAGACTACGTGCACCGCATCGGTCGTACCGGCCGTGCCCAGAAAGAAGGCGATGCCTACACCATGTTTAGCGCTGAGGAACTGCCCTACGTGGCCAGCATCGAACGCCTCATCAGCCAGAAGATCGAGCGCAAGAAGCTGGAAGGCTTCAGCTACAAATACACGACCGTGCTGGATGAAGAGGACAAGGCTCGCGCCATCCTTCATGGCCGTGGCAAGAAGAAGCGGAGGTAGTCTGCTTTCTTCCCAGGCGCGCCTCTTCCGGTGAAGACCGCGCTTGCATCATCGGTGGCTGGTGCGAATGCCTCCCGCCGATGTTCGCCCATCTGACACGACTTCGAGAATCCGCCACGGTGGCCCATGTGCTGCCGCTGGCGGTTTTTATGTTGTTAAACAGTGTCCCCGGCTGGTTCCGCATCGAGAACCCCGAGCTGCCCTGGTATCGGCAGGCACCTGAGCACTGGCTTTACCCCGTGCAGACGTTTTTGACGGGGGGCCTGCTCCTCTTTTTTGCGCGTCACTATCGGCTGGCACCGTGGCGTGGTTTGGGACTGGCTGCGGTGCTTGGCATCATGGGCATTGTCTTGTGGGTGGCTCCGGCCTGGCTGCATGAGCGGTTGGTAGCTTCAGGCACCCCTTTACCCAGTTGGGCAGAGTGGCTAGGCGTGGTGGAGCGGAAAGAGGGCTTTAATCCCGAAGTGCTCAGTGCCTGGCCAGCGTGGCAAGGGGCCTCCATCGGCATGCGCTTTGTCCGCATGGTCGTGGTGGTGCCGTTGATCGAAGAGATCTTCTGGCGGAGCTTCCTTATGCGCTACGTCGGGGCAGGGGAGCGTGACTGGCAGCAGGTGCCGTTTGGGCTGCACTCCTGGCGGGTCTTTGGTGTGGTGACAGTGCTGGTGATGCTGGCGCACAATCCGGTGGATTACCTGGGCGCGTTTGTCTGGGGTTCGCTGATGTATTTCGTGGCTGTGCGGACGAAAAGCCTGGGGGCCTGTGTTTTCATGCACGCGGTGGGAAATTTGGCCCTGGGGCTTTACGTATGCCAGACCCGCCAGTGGGGTTTTTGGTAATTCTGCCATAAGACTTGCCACCGGGGGCTAAATGTTAAAAGCTCGCGCCCCAATTCATGAGTCAGCCTGCCGCGCCCCAAGAAATCACCCGCCTGCGGGACCTGTCCTCGCACCAAAAAAAGTCAGGTCTCGCCGCCTGGCTCGGCTGGCTGTTCGATGGCCTGGACATGCACATCTACACGCTAGTGGCCACGCCTTTTGTCGCGGCCCTGCTGATGAAGGATGGCATTGCGGCCCCCTCGGGTGAAGTGGATACGAAGGCTTCCATCATCCAGGCTGCCTTCCTCGTGGGTTGGGCGCTGGGCGGCGGGGTTTTCGGCTGGATCGGTGATCGCCTGGGCCGCAGCCGCACGCTGGTGCTGACCATTCTTTTCTATGCGGGCTTTACCGGCCTCTCCTACTTCTGCACCGAGTGGTGGCACCTGCTGATCTGCCGTTTCCTGTCCGCCCTGGGCATCGGCGGTGAGTGGGCCGTGGGGGCCTCCCTGCTGTCTGAAACTTGGCCGAAGAAATGGCGGCCCTGGATTGCGGCCACGCTGCAAACGGCCGTCAATATGGGGGTGCTGCTGGCCTGTCTGGCCGGATGGCTGCTGAAGGATGATGAAAGCCATCGCACCATCTTCCTGGTCGGCATTTTGCCAGCCTTGCTGACTCTGTGGATCCGCAAGGCTGTGCCTGAAACGGAGGAGTGGGAGGAAGCCCGCAAGGGGACCAAACCGCCGCGCATTGGAGAGCTCTTTGGCAAAAAGGTGGCCGGGACGACGTGGCGCGTGATGATCATTTGTGCGGTGTCCCTCACGGCGCACTGGGCCTTCATGTTCTGGCAGCAGAGCCTCATCCGCGCCCTGCCCGAGGTCAAAAATCTCACGGGGCCGGAGCAAACGAACGCGGTGGTGGTGGCGCTGATGTACATCATGGTGGGCTCCATCATCGGCAACTATGTGGCCGGAGCAGCGGCGAAGATCATGGGTTATCGCCGGGCCATCACGCTGATGCTGCTGGCCTATGGGATCTGTATGTTGACGGCCTTTTCGCAGACATGGACGCACCAGCAGATGCTCTGGTGGTATGCCGTCATTGGTTTGTGCCAGGGCGTCTTCGGCCTCTTCACCATGTGCCTGCCGCCGCTCTTCCCCACGCTGTTGCGCACCACCGGGGCGGGTTTCTGTTACAACATTGGCCGCATCGTCGCCGCCGCAGGCACCGTGATGTTCAAGCTCTACGTCCCGGTGGGCGACTATCGTCTTGCGCTTTACTATGCCGGCCTGCTCTTCATTCCCGCTGCCGCCATCGCGCTGCTGCTGCCGGAGGAGGAGTGAGGTGGAGATTGATTTTTGGGATTGAGTGACTAGGTTCTCCCTATGCCTGTGACTTTGGACACTCTCTACGCCTCCGCACGCGGGCTGCCTGTCATGGATCAGGGGCAACTGGTCTCGTTGCTGTTGGCCGATCTCTCCACGGGCTTGGTCGAAACTCAAGACGCCGAACTGGAAGCGATAGCGGATGAGCGTGAGGCCGAAATGGACACGGATCCGACTGCCACACTTTCCCATGAGGGCATGATGCATTTCATCAACAGTCGCCGTCGGTGAAGGTTGTTTATCACAGGCTTGTGCAGGCCGATCTTGATCAGGCCTGGCACTACTATGAGGAGGCCTCCTCTGGCTTGGGTGATCAGTTTTTCAAAGAGTTTTTGGAGATGATTGCGGCCATTCAGCGGCACCCTCAGCGCTGGGGTTTTGCCAGCCGAGGGCGTCGTCTGGCCCAGTTCAAACGCTTCCCATACAAAATGCTGTACCGCGTGGAGGCTGAGCGGATTAAAGTGCTCGTCGTAAAGCATCAAAAGCGTCGTCCTTCGTATGGAGATGGACGTCACTGATTTTCCGCTGACTTCTCTTCTGCCACCTCATGTTCAAACTCCTCCTTCATCTTCTCTTCGGCAGCGTCTTCGTCTATGCCGGAGCTGTGAAGGCTTGGGATCCGGGGTTGTTTTTGATGGATGTGCGCAGCTTTGATCTGCTGCCAGATCCGTATGCGGCTTGGTTGGCCATGTTTCTGCCCTGGCTGGAGATCTTCTCCGGCTTGGCGGTGATCACGGGTGTCTTGCGCAAGGGAGGTCTGTTGGTCTTGAATGCCAGCCTGCTGGCCTTTCTGGTGGCCATTGGCATCTCCTGGTATCGGGGCATCGACATCCAGTGCGGCTGCTTCGGCAGCAGCGAGGCCAGCAGCAACTATGTGGAACTCATCGTTCGCGATGTGGTCCTGCTGGCCCTGGGGCTTTATCTGCAAATGAAAGGTGGCCAGAAGATCACTTCGCCGCCTTCTTCTTCGCCGGTGGTTTGACCTCCACGCCGGCGGCTTCCATGACGATTTTTTGGAAGGCATCGCGGGGTTTGCCACTATCGGGAACGAGGACGTTTTGCACTAGGAAGACAGTGACGATCTGGCGCTCCGCATCCACCCAGCCATTGGTGGCGAAGGCACCGCCGTGGCCAAAGCTGCCCACGGGCATGGCCCCGCACACGCGTTGGTCCTGGCGGTTCACCTGCCAGCCAAAGGCATAGGGCAGTGGCCGACCACCGGCAGAGGTCGGCGTGGTCATTTCTTGAATGGATTTGGCGGACAGCAGGCGCACGCCTTCCAGTTCACCTCCGGCGGCGATCAGGGCATAAAAGCGGCCCATATCCGCAGCGGTGGAAAACAGGCCTCCGCCCGGCTCCGGCGTGCGATGGACCTCGGCATCGCTGGTGACAAAGGGATTGTAGGCGCGCTGCAACTCATGCGTGTCCTCATTCATCGTGTAGGTACCGGGAATGCGGGCGCGCAGAGTGTCATCCGGATAAAAGTCGGTGTCCTTCATGCCCAGGGGCTCAAAGATGCGCGTGCGCAGAAAGTCGGCGTAGCCCATGCCTGATGCGATCTCGACGATGCGACCAGTCACCGTGGGGCCAAAGCCGTACTCGTAGTCACTGCCGGGCTGAAAGGCCAGGGGTGCTTTGAGCAGCTCGTTCACATAAGCCTTCAGGGACGAGGCACCGTCCGTCGCCTTGCGCGGTGGGAAGGCGATGCCTGCCGTATGGCTCAGCAGGTGCCGCAGGGTGATGGCTTTCTCCGGGGTCGTGCCATCGGCCAGCTTGGCTTCACCCAGGGCAGGCAGCCATTTGGAGGCTGGTTCATCCAGCGACAGCTTGCCCTCTTCCACCAGGATCATGACGGCAGTCGCGTTGATGGACTTGGTCATGGAGGCGATCCAGAACAACGCATCTTTGCCCATGGCCTTGCCCTGGGAGATATTGGCCAGCCCAACAGCTTCGTGATGCACCACCTTCCCCTTTTCCATCACCAGCGTGACGATGCCTGCGGCTTGTTTGGCCTTCACTGCTTGTTCCATGGCAGGCTTGATGGCGTCAAGCTTGGGGGTGTCGAGAGCTGGGAGGAGGCTGGGGAAGAGGGCGATGGAGACTAGAAGGAGGGAGCGGAGCATGGGGTAAGAACGTGGAGGAAGAACAGGCTGTTACAGGGATGCCCATTCAGGGTGAAACTTTCGGTTATTCAGGCTTCTGATGGAAGCTGTCTGCGGCTTTGAGCCACTGCGACAATTCACGGGTACAAAGCTCGATGTTGACTGAACTATTGAGCACCCAAAGGCAGTTTTTGGAGCTGTCCAACCAGGCGCTGCTGCCAAGCGGTGTGCTTAGACCATAGCCTTTCAGCACGGTCTGCGTTGAAGCCATAAAAGGCTGGATCTTGCCAGCCGAAATGAGGTGTTTTGACAATGATTTGGTTTGATCTTTGGTTAGGTGGAAGGCTTTCAACTGCAGAGAGTTGCCTCCTTCGTCTATTTTGGTCGTCTGACTGTCTCTTAGCTGTTTGATCATTTCTTCGGCCTCACTTTCCTCGATTCTTGTCTCCAGCATGCTGAGAGCGACCGGATAATGAACCACCAGTAAAGCGCGTTTGTTCGGCAAGTATTCTGCATAGCATCCCGCTGGAAAGATGAGGCCGTGTCGCTCCAAGTCACTTTCGACAGCATGCCATTGATCGGGATCGGCCTTGGTCTTGGCAAACCAATGCTGGTGCAGGGAATCACTCAAAAGCCAAAGTTGATAGCGAGTCGGGCGGTCTTTGAGTGTGGGATCACGGAAGGCGATCAAAAAGTCTTCGTTGCTGATATTGACCACCATTTGTGCCTCGTCGCAGAGCTGCTTTAAGACGCTGGCTGCAGTCTGCCCTTTTTCCCGGCAGACCAAGGACACCGTCTTTCCTGTGACTTCGTTGGAAACAAACAAAGAAGGCCTCAAGCCCTCTTTCGAGCAAAAATTTGCCCAAAGGTTTAGAGCCTCAGTGACGGGCATCTTGTTCACCTCAAATGAAGACATGGGTAGGGTCTGAATTTTGGTGACCTGTGAAGAGCCGGGAACGGGGCGACGAAAAACAGGCTTCTCATGGTCTCGTTGTTCTAGCATCCTTTTTTGGTATGCCTTCCAGTCAGCATCCGAATGGAAAGGATCGAGACCCCTCAGATCATTGTTAGGCACCACAAATGCCAGGATCAGATAGAGAGAGGCTAAAAAGCTAGGGTGTGGGCGAATCAGCATTAAAACCAACCTACCTTTTTTGAAACCCTGCTGTCCAGGTCTTGGTTTATGTGAAATCTGAATATCGGCTGATAGGCAGCATAAAAAGAGGTGTCACTGCTGAGCAATGACACCTCCTTGAATGTATAAACTGAGTTCTACCTTTGGCTACTTCCGCACCTCGTTCACGAACTCTTCCATGAGGTCCATGGCTTTGACGATGAGCTCTGGGGCGGTGGCGTAGCAGCAGCGGACGAAGCCTTCACCGGCGGCGCCAAAGGCGGTGCCGGGGACGACGGCGACGCTCTTTTTCTCGAGCAGGCCGATGGCGAATTCCTTGCTGGTGAGGCCGGTGCTGCGGATCTCCGGGAAGACGTAGAACGCCCCGCCGGGATTGAAGCAGTGCAGGCCCATGCCATTGAGGCGGCTAACGATGACATTGCGGCGCTGCTCGTAGCTTTGACGCATGTCTTCATAGGCACTGGCACCCATTTTCAGGGCTTCGATGCCGGCCACCTGGCTGAGGATGGGGGCGCAGAGCATGCAGTACTGGTGCACCTTCATCATGGCCTCGATGAGCGGGGCGGGGGCGCAGGCATAACCGAGACGCCAGCCCGTCATGGCAAAGGCCTTGCTGAAGCCGTGCAGGAGCACAGTGCGCTCGCGCATGCCGGGATACTCGACAATGCTCTTGTGCTGCTGGTTGTCGTAGAGTAGCTCGCAGTAGATCTCGTCGGTGAAGACTAACAAATCATGCTTCACGGCCAGGGCGGCGATCTTCTCCAGCTCCTCGGGCGGCATGACGCCGCCGGTGGGGTTGGTGGGAAAGTTCAGGGCAATGACCTTGGTCTTCGGCGTGATGGCTTTCTCCACATCCGCCGCCATGAGGGCGAATTTGTTTTCCTCCCGCGTCTCGACGACCACGGGCACGCCGTAGGCCATCTTGATGCTGGGGGAGTAGGAGACGTAGCAAGGCTCGTGATAGATGACTTCGTCGCCGGGGTTCAGCATCGCGCGGAAGGCGATGTCGAGGGCTTCGGAGACGCCGACGGTGACCAGGATCTCTTTTTTGGGATCGTAGCTCGTGCGGAACTGGTTCTCCACGTAACCGCTGATGGCGATGCGCAGGGATTCCAGCCCGAGGTTGGAGGTGTAGCTGGTCTGTCCCTTTTCCAGCGAGCGGATGGCTGCTTCGCGGATGGGCCAGGGGGTGGGTTTGTCCGGCTCACCGACACCCAGCGAAATCACATCGCTGCGGCCGATGACCAGCTCGAAAAAGTCCCGGATGCCAGAGCGCGGGAGTTCGCGGATCTGGGTCGAAATTTTGCTGTTGTAATCCATTTGGTTGGGCCTCTCAGACTAAGGTCATGGACTGACGGGCAGACGTTCTTCGTCGTCCCCGGAATTCGCGAGGAATCCGGACTGCTTGTAGGCCTTCAACTGGAAGTGGGTGGCCGTGGAGAGCACACCGCCGAGGGTGCTCAGTTTTTCCGCCACAAAGTTCGCCACATCGAGGAGGTCCTTGCCCTCAACGAGCACGGCGAGGTCATAGCCGCCGCTCATGAGGAAGCACTCACGCACCTGGTCGAATTTGGCAATGCGCTTCGCCAGACGGTCAAAGCCGCCTTCGCGCTCGGGGGTGATGCGCACCTCGATCAGAGCCGTGACGCCGCGATGGCCAGCCTTGTGTTTGTCCACAACCGCGTTGTAACCCAGGATCGTCTTGTCCGCCTCGGCCGCTCGCATCCTGCGCACGACTTCGTCTTCAGTGAGGCCCAGAATTTGGGCCAGCTCGCTGGTGGAGCGGTTTGAATTGATTTGGAGGAGTTGAATCAGGGGATCCATGGGAAGCGCAATTTAACGCACCTCTGATATCCTGCACAAAGTTTGTTTAACTTCTCACGGTTGCTTACTGGCAGCACGCGGTGGAGTGGGCCGGTAGCAGCAGCACCACCAGGGCGGGGGCTGCGACGGCGATGTCTGCCCAGACGCGAAAGGCCTCCGGCGACAGGCGGTGGCGGTTTTGCCAGACGATCTCTGTGGCGATGAGCCCTGCGCCGATGGCGAGGCTGAGGGGCAGCAGGGTGGCGGGCAGGTAGTCCAGCGGGATTGCCAAAAGCGCCACAAGGCAGAGGGCGATGGAGCCGCGCAGGGTGCTCTGGGCGCGGCGGCGGTTTTCCTCAGAGTTGGCTTCACGGGCATTGATGGTGGCCAGATTGCTGATGAAAAGCAGGCCCAGGAGGATCAGTTGCACCCAGTTTTCAGGGCCCTCGCTGCCCAGGGTGTGAAAACGGGTCCAGGTGGTGCAGCCGAAGGCAAAGAGCAGCCCGGCGGCGAGCTCCTTGCGGAAGTAATTTTCCAGATTTTCATGCCAGCGCAGGCTGATGAGGATGAGGGTGCCGGTGGCGATGAGCAGCGAGATGGTCACCCGCACGGAAAGCGGGATGGGCAGGGCATTGATGAAGAACAGGAGAAGCAGGATGCCAGCCTGCAGCAGCCAGCGGCGCACGCGGATGCTGGTGACGGAGTAGAGCACCAGGTAAAGTGCGATGGGCAGCACCTGGGTGAGGGAGTGGGCCAGCAGGCCGGAGGGCACCACCCAAAGGGCCAGCCACAGCAGATAGGCCGTGCCTGTGGGGATGACACCCAGCACCAGCGGCCAGCGAAACCGGCGGTAAAACAGGTGGCGCATGCTCAGTGCCGCCTCGGGCACGCCCCAGGCATCCAGCACGCGGTCTGCCAGGTAGATAAGCCACACGGCGAGGCCCAGGCCGGGGAGAACCCCAGGCATGAGGGCCAGGTCATCCATCCGGGCCAGCGCCGCCAGCCACAGCATGGCCACCAGCGGGGCCTCCAGGCTGAGCGTGTGCGGCCACAGCCAGGCGGGGGTGCGTGGGGAAGGGGAGGGATGAGTGGACGCAGCAGGCAAGGGGAGACATGAAGGCTGCTGGCGACGGATTGCAAACAGAGAGACTTTTCCGTTTTCATTTTGCCATTCCTCCTCTTCCATCCCCCCTCCGACATGCCGTACCCGCTTTCCATCGCCATCATCTCCAAAAATGAGGAGGCCAATCTGCGCCGCTGCCTGGCCAGTGCGGTGGGGCTGGCGGAGGAGATCGTGATCGTGGACAGTGGCAGTACCGATGGCACAGCCGCCGTGGCGGCGGAGTTTGGCGCACGCTTTGCCCACCAGGAGTGGCTGGGTTTTTCCGCGCAAAAAAACCTGTGCAACAGCTTCTGCACCCAGCCCTGGATCCTGGCCCTGGACTGTGATGAAGAGCTGTCGCCCGAGCTGCTGGCCTCCATCCGAGCCTTTTTTGACCAGGGAGATGCTGGTCGTTTTGACGCGGCCTGGATGGCGCGGCGGGTTTGGTTCCTGGGCCGCTGGATCCGCCATGGCGACTGGTACCCGGACAAAAAAGTGCGCCTCTTTCGCCGCGACAAAGGCCGCTGGGAAGGCCACGCCAATAGCCAGGTGCATGAGCGCCTGGTGGTGGATGGCCCCCACACCACGCTGAAGGGGGATCTCTACCACTACTCCTTCACCGATATGGCACACTACCTGGACAAACATGTGGTTTACACGGATGTCTTTGCCGATCATGAAAAGGCCTCTGGCCGCGGCTGGTCCGTGGTGGCCGTGGCCTTCCGGCCCTGGTGGCGCTTTGTCCGCGCTTACATTTTTCGGCGCGGGTTTCTGGATGGGTTTCCTGGATTTTGGATCGCGGTGGCCACGGCTTTTTTCACCTTCATGCGCTACAGCCGGGCCTATGAGGCGAAGGTGAGCCGCAAGGCGAGAGATCAGAAAGTCTGTTAAAAAGTTTGTTAGAATGTGCGCTGGGAGTGATACCTGGAAGCCCCTTCAGGGATTCTCTTGAGTGAGGGCTGTCGTTTGGGCCGCCTGCCAGGATTTCTGACCTATGAAAACGCTGCCTCTTCCAACGTCTGTTTTGGAATCACTCGAACCTCGGCTAGCTCCGGCCGGCATTGTGAATATCACCGTTTCTGGAGGCGTGCTGACGCTGACTGGGGACGCAAGTGCGAACAACATCGAGGTGGTGGATACGGGTTTTGGCGCCTGGACCATCAGCGGCGTAGGCACACAGTTCACTCTGAATGGCACGGGGGCGCCTTTCAGCTCCACCACGATTGCCGTGCAAAATTCGATCAAGGCCAACCTGGGCGGTGACAATGACAACCTGCAACTGAACGGCCTGGAAATGAGAGGCACCGTTTCCATCCTTGGCGGAGATGGCAACGATACGCTGAGCCTGTTCCAATGCAGCACGTTGGGGGCCGTCACCTTCGATGGGGGCAACGCCAACGATGACCTCAGCATCGCCGAAGGATTCCACGGCGGCATCACCTTCAAAGGTGGCATCGGGGTGGATACGGTGACGCTGGTGGACTCCACCTTCACCAAAGCGCTGAACCTGAATTTCGGTTCAGGCAACAGCGCCTTCAGCCTTTCTGGTGACACGACACTGCATGGCGGTCTGGCCATCCTGGCCACTGGCATTGCCGGTGATAGTCACAACTATGATGTCTCCAACACCGAACTTATCATCGAGGGATCTGTTTCCATCAAGGCCACGGGGGCTGGCGCGATGAGCCTGCGTCTGGGCAACTTCGTCACCGATAGCATCCGTGTGGCCGGAGGGTTCGCGGTGACAGGCGGCAAGGGGGCGGATTCCGTCATCTTTTCACGGGAGGTGATGATCGGCGGTGCGTTCGCATTCAATGCGGGCGCAGGTGGCAATGGCATCTCATCTTTCGATGTTTCACTGCTGACCTTGGGCAGCTTCAGTTACACAGGCACCACGGGCACCGATGCCCTCAGCCTGACCTCCTCGGGTGGGCAGATCGCCATAGCGAAAGGATTGACGGTCAAGGCGGGTGACGGCTTCAACAGCCTGAATGTCATGGCTCCGTCCGTCACCATTGGCGGGGCTGTCAATCTCGCTGGTGGCGGCGGCGGGGACAGTTTTGCTATCGGCGGTGACTTTGCCTCCATCAACGGAGCTCTCACCTTCAAGCTCGGCAATGGCTACAACACAGGCACTTTTAACCCCGTCGTCGGCAGGGTGGGCAATGTCAGCTACACTGGCGGGACCGCCGAAGATCTTCTGGATATCGGAAAGTTTGACGGAACCTCCACGGCGATCACCGTGCTGGGCAATATCACCAGCGTCATGGGAACGGGCAATGCAGACCTGTCCATCCGCGATGCCTCGGTCCTTGGAAGCATCCTGCACTCCAGCAATGCCACAGTGACCGATAATTTTTACATCCGGGAATCCTATGTCCAGGGCAAGGTGACGGGCAACCTTTTGGGGTCCGCAGGGGCCTATGTCCAGGTGCAGGATAGCATTCTTGACATGGCCTACTCAGTGTCCACCGGAGCCGGTGGGGATGAAGTGGTGCTGGATACGGTCGCTGGCAGCAAAGTCTCCATCTTCAGGGGCGCGGTGAAGATCCTCCTCGGGGCAGGTGATGACATCGTGACCGCTGGGGGGACCGGTGCGGCGGTTAACCGGGGCAGCTTCTTTGAAAGCACCATCCTGATTGATGGCGGGGCGGACAATGACATCGCCAATCTCGAGACCGGTTATTTCAATAGCTTTGCCTTCCCGCTCCAGACGGTGGCGGTGGAGACGGTGAACTGACCTTCGTCTGCACGCATGCTTTCCTGGCGCTCCGGTTTTCCGGAGCGCTTTTTTGTTACAGTCCTGCTTCTAAAGCACTTGCTCTGCGGGCCGCCCATCCCACCATCCGGGGTGCTCTCCCGCCACATTCTCTGTTTCTGTGCTCCTCTATTGCTCCTCGCTAGCTGCATCGGCCCGCCCAAGGCCCCGCGGGTGCGCGAGCCCGCATGGACCTGGCCCGGCCTGACGGAGCGGCGCGTGAGCGTGAATCTGGAGCGTGCGGCGGAGGCCTGGGATGCGATGCAAGATCCACGTGCCAGCCGCCAGGAAAAGCAGCAGGCCGAGGCCGCCTATGAGCGTGCGCTGGGCTTCATGCTGAAGGACTGGGCGCGCGGGGAACTGCCGCGTGATTGGGAAACCGGAACCGTTTTTGAAGGCAAGAAAGGCAGCTATGCGGTGAACCTGCAGCCGGGACCTGGAAATCCCCTGGAGGTGTCGCCCGCGAGCCTAGACCGCCTCATCCTGGCGGATAGGGTGCGCATCTCACGGGATTGTGAACCGGTCATCGAGCCTGGGCTGGGCGTGCCTGTTGTCGGGCAGGTGCTGCATTCGGAAGAACTGGCCGCGAAGTACCCGATGATGCCGCTGAACGGCGCGCAACTGACGCTGACGGCGGTGCTGGAATTTGACCCGCCCCAGGCCGACCAGCCGCGTGCCTGCCACCTGCATTTTTACAATCCTCTGCGCCAGCCCAAAGCGACCGTGGCCGGGCGCAGCACCACGCTGGCGGCGAACTACACGGCCTCGAAGGAGCTGGCGCTCAACGATGGTTTCCTACGCCGTTTTTCCCTCACCGGCCTGCTGTTTCCAGACAAGGTGCTGGACGATGCCGAGCTTTATCGCCTGGAGATTTATGATCCCAACCGCATCCCCGTGGTCTTCGTGCATGGGCTGATGTCAGACCCCCACATCTGGTACAACACGATCAACGCCATCTACTCCGATCCTGAACTGCGGGCGCACTACCAGCCCTGGTACTTCCTTTACCCCTCCGGCATGGCCGTGCCCGCCACCTCCTGGCAGCTCCGTCAATCGCTGGAACAGGCCCGCGCGAGGCTGGACCCGGAGGGCGATGACCCTGGCATGAACCGCATGGTCATGGTGGGCCACAGCATGGGCGGCCTGCTCAGCCGGATGCAGACCATCGACAGCGGCGATGGCCTGTGGAACGCCTACTTCAACTGCGAGGCGGAAAAGCTCATGGTTTCCAAGTCCACCCTGCAACGGCTGAAGGAAACGCTGCGCTTTGAAAAGCAGCCTTACATCAAGCGGCTCATCTTCATCGCCGTGCCGCATAAGGGCAGCTCCATGGCAGATCGCGGCATCGTCTCGCGCCTCTCCACCCTCATTCGTCTGCCCACAGATTCCATGGTGCTGGCGAAGGAGATCGTCACCGGGAACATAGATTCCCTCACCCCGCAGATGCGGGACTGGGGCACCTTTGGGTTCGTCAGCCTGGGCACGCTGTCGCCCCGGCACCCTTATTTGAAGGCGCTGAACGCACAGCCCATTCCGGTGCCGCATCACAGCATCGTCGGCCAGTTTGGCAAAGGCCCGCTGGAGGACAGCAGCGATCGAGTCGTACCCTACACGAGTTCCCACCTCGCCACCGGGACCGAGGTGGTGGTGCCCTACTGGCATGGCTGCGTGGAAAAACCCGAGGTCATCGCCGAGGTGAAACGCCGCCTGAAACAGCACCTGCGCGAAAGCGGCAAGCTGTGAGCGAATGCGAGGCTGCCTCCAGAAACCATTGCCAACGCCCGCAAACGACTGCAAACAACGGCCAACCCTGCTTTTCCTCCCCCCCCTCACCGCATGTTTACCACCGGCCAAAAAGTCGTCTGCATCAACGATCAATTCGAGCCCTGGGTCTATGACCTCTACCGCGCCCTGCCCAAAAAAGGCCGCGCCTACACCATCCGGTCCATTTCCGTGGGGCGCTCGAATCCGAAGTTCAGCGTCAATGACGATGCGGAGCTGAAGCTGACCGATGCCGAATTCGACATCCTGGTGCTGCTGAAGGAACTGCAAAATCCCGAAGACCCGCACTCCTCCGTGAAGCAGGAACTCGGCTTCCGGTCCGAGCGCTTCGCCCCGCTGGAAGAAGACAGCGAGGAAGTGGAAGACGAAGCCGAAGAACTCATCGGCGCAGGTGCCGCCACCAAAGGCTGGTAACTTTTAGCCCTCTCTTTTTGTATGCTGAAAGTCTATGCCTATCAGGGCTGCTCCACCTGCAAGAATGCCCTCAAGTGGCTGAAGGCCCAGGGCATCGCCCATCAGGAAATCGCCATCCGCGAGACCCCGCCGACGGTGCCCGAACTGCGCTCCATGCTCGCCGCCAAAGGCGATGACCTCCGCCCCCTTTTCAACACCTCCGGCCAGGACTACCGCGCCCTCGGCATGAAGGACAAACTGCCCACCCTGTCCACGGACGAAGCCCTCTCCATGCTCGCGGAGAACGGCAATCTCGTGAAACGCCCCTTCGCGCTGGATGAGACGGCGGGTGTGTATTTGGTCGGTTTTAAGGAGGCGGAGTGGGGGATGGCGTTGAAGACATAACAGAACCTTTAATTCGATGACCCTCGAAACCTTGCAATCCTGGTATGCGGCCCATTGTAACGGAGACTGGGAACATTCATACGGAGTCCAGATCACCACTCTCGATAACCCCGGCTGGCTGGTTACCATAGACCTTACAGGCACAGATCTTGAGCACCTGACCTGTAGCCACAACGAGGACCGTTCCGAATCGGATTGGATGACCTGCAGTGTCGAGAACAAAAAGTTTACAGGATGTGGTGACGTGAATTCTTTGCGCCGGATTCTGGATTTTTTTGGCAGCCTTATCGCCGGAAAGAACCGCCCAACTCAACCGAGTCCCGGACTATGAACACGAAAGCCAAACTGACTCTCGCTATTATGCTGATGCTCGTCTTGCTGCCTGCGTCTTGGATTACATACTCACGCCATGCAGCAAGGGTTTATCTTTCTGATGGCGACACGAGTTTAAAGGATATTGGCTTCTTCCCAGCTTCGGGTGAGATGTATGCTGAGGGGGTTGGATTCGTTGACTCTACACTCTATTATCAGGCGAGTGTCACACCAGAAGAAGTTACCTGGCTTGACCGTATCCCGGCTGTGACCTCCATTGAGGCTCCACCATCGAGTCCATTGTGGTGGCGCTTAGCCCTTTGGTGGCATGGTCGCTCATCAAGCATCAGATACTTCCGCACAGCCGAGAAGTGGCCTTGTATTTACGCCTACAGCAAAGAGGCTGGCATCATATTCGGAACGGTGGAGTATGATTAGCGCAATGAACACCCTCCACGGAAATCTAAAAAAGTAAGGAGAACGGTCTACCTGCTTTTTTAAACCCACTTTCTCTGGGTTCCGCTTGCTGCGCAGACCTCAGATCACTTTGCCAGCGGCCCAATATTCAGCGCTTTGTCGGCAGGAATGTTGGGCAGGGGAGGGACGGGGGGCGGCGAGGTGGAATCATCAGGCTTTCAAAGCCCACTTTCAGCTCCACATCGCGGTTTTTAGGCATCGTGTATTTGTAGAACTTCGGGATGTACAGCACGGGGCCGCTGTTTTGGATGAATCCCCATCGGCGCAGCGATTCGGCACCGCTGGAAGGTTTCTCGGCACCCTAGGGTGTCCAGGGTTCGAGGGTGGAAGGCTGGCGGCACCAAGCGTTGGGCTTGGGTTTGCCCTTGTAGTCCGGTGGATACTTCGGGCGGTCCCAGTCCATCACCCCGCCATTCGGCACGGCAGCGGCGATTCGCGGGTCAAACGCGGCGGCGAAAAGTGTGATGTGCCCACCATAGGACCAGCCCGTGCAGCCGATGCCCTGGGGGTTCACATAGGGCAGGGACTCCAGGTAGTCCACCGACCGCATCACATCCCAGATGCACTTGCCGATGATGGACCAGGCATCGTCGGCCATGATGTCCGGGTAGCGCTTGTAAAACTGCCGGGTGTCCAGCGGACGTTGTCCGGGCTCGATGCGGTCGCCATCGCCCACCAGGTCAATGCTCAGGGTGACATAGCCCTGCCGGGCAAGCAGCAAGCCCGAGGCGCGCCCTCCGGCAAGGTAAGCCTGCATGGCCTCAGGGTCATTCGGATCGGGCAGGCCATTGTTATACCGTGGGTCCTGACCCACCAAATCGGGCCGACCGACAAAGCCGGTTTTCGGTTCGGAGGCAAAACGTCCCGCCACACCCGCAGGGCTGCTTTTCCCCGCGCCATAGGTGGTGCTGTGCAAGCAGATGACGACAGGTGCCTTGAGGCCCTTTTTCTCATAGGCGTCCGTCGCGCTCTCCGGCACCAGCAGCCAGCCGTAAATCCAGATGTCCGACTGCGATCCACCACAATCGTCCACTTCCGAGCGGAACTTCACTTTGTAGCGCGTGATGTCCCCGGCCTGCACCGGATAATTGGGATCAGTCGCTGAAGCAGGAAGGATTTCCGTGGAGAGGATTTGCGCGTCCAGCGGCGGTTTGGTGGTGGGAAAGGGACCCAGGATTTTCAGCCATTCCGCCTCCAGCTGTTTCCTTTTGGCGGGCCATTTATCCCCGGCATCCAGCGCGGGGTTCGGCGGCGGTGGCGCATCCGCTTTTGCGGCCTGCGGGAGGAATGAACTCACCACGAGAGCGAGAAAGCAGAGGAAAGGCCTTTTCATGAAATCAGAGGCGAATGGTTGATTGCAGGAGCTTGGATCCAGTCTGGCTGTTGGGTGGGAGAATGTGTCACTCAGCATAAGGGCTGTGATGGGAGGAGAAAAGAACAGGTTATGGTTTAGCGCTTGCCATTAGCACCCGAAATGGAGTGTGAATCATGCTGCCATGAAAAAAGCTCTTTTATGTGTCTTCCTGTTCTTCACTTCTATTCGAGGCAGTGTCGCAACCTATCTTGAGCTGGTAGAAGCTGGCCAAATGGATCTCACACTGGATCGGACAGGCGTGATGCATGGCATTGTGAGTGAAATTTCAGCCTATGGCCTCTTTGGGGCCTGTGTGGTGCGTGAGGTTCGTCCGGTGGTTTTTACGGCGGTGTACTTAGAAGAGGCAGTTTTTGAATACGCTTTATGTCATGTGATTATTGAACTTACTCTCAAAGAGGACCTTCAAAAGGCTGGGGAATCTCGACAAGAATATCTTATCCTCGTTTGCAGGGACAAGTATCGACAAGACAGTCTTTGGGAACTGCGAACCCGAACGGGGGATTACAGCTCCAAGTTTAGCAATGTGGGGGTATTGCCACTAGAAAAGGGATCAACGAACCTGCAACCACTGTGGGAGTTTCTGGTGCACTGGGATGTTTTGGAGGGGTTTCGGAAACCGCCGACTAAAAAAGAATCCGTTGGGCTTTGCTTCAAAGTGTACAAGGAAATTTATGCCCAGATTCTCAAGGGAACAGCAGAGAAGGACTTTTTTAACTACATCAAAGATCATTTTCCAGATGTGAGCCTTCCTCAATAAGTTGGTGGAAAGAAGGCGATGACGCGGTGTGGTCCTCAGACTCCGAGGGCGGCTGGGGGGCTAAGGGAGAGGCTCGTCAACTAAGACGGAGAACACCGCATCCTCCACATGCAGCCCCGCCTCGGCACAAATCATTCAAACGCGATCTGGCGCTGCAATCCGATAGACAAGTTCCGGGTGGCACGTTACAACGGGCCATTCTCCAACCATGAAAGCACGTTTCCTCATTCCTGCCTTTGCCGCGCTGGCCTTCGCCGTCTCCGCTGCTGAACCTGTCCAGATTTTTAATGGCAAAGACCTCACGGGCTGGGAGGGGAACAAGGACCTCTGGAGTGTGCAGGAGGGGACCATCACGGGCATCACGCCACCGGACCCGGCGGACCCGACCAAGGGCATCATCAAGCACAACACCTTCCTCGTCTGGAAAGGCGGCACGGTGGGAGACTTTGAGCTAACCTTCAAATATCGCATCGAGAAGGGCAATTCCGGCGTGCAGTATCGCAGCAAGGAACTCGCCGCCGGTGCCTTTGGCCCGGTGCTCAGCGGTTACCAGGCCGACTTTGAAGCGGGCAAGAAATACAGCGGCATCCTCTATGAGGAAAAGGGCCGTGGCATCCTGGCCCTGCGCGGGGAAAAGACGGTGATCAAGCCGGCGGCTGACGGTGGCAAAAAGACCGTGGTCGAAAAAGCCGGCACGGTGGGCGATAGCGAGGCGATCCAGGCCAGCATCAAAAGCGAAGACTGGAACGAGTACAAAATCGTCGCCAAGGGCAACCACGTGCAGCATTTCATCAATGGTCAGCAGACCATCGACGTGACGGATGAAGACGCCGCCAATGCACCGAAGGAAGGCCTGCTGGGTCTGCAGATCCACCAGGGTCCGCCGATGAAGGTGCAGTTCAAGGATTTCAACCTGGTCCCCCTGAAGTAGGCATTGCCTATGCTGCCGGGCTGTCTTTAATCTACCGCCATGTCCACACGCCCCCATTTGGTCAGAGCCGCGCTTCTCCTCCTGGTGACCTTGGTGCTTTCCTGCACCGCTGCCCAGGCCCAGAATGAATACATCATCTGTTCTGGCGGCCCGGCTTTGAGAAAGTGGGAGGACCTGCGCCAGCCCGCGCAGCAGCATGACCGCTGGTGGGGAAACTTCGTCCGCCCGGCCCGTGTGCGTATGCAGGAACTGCAGCGCACCCAGCCGAAGGGCACCATCATCACCTGGCTGGTGTATCGGGATGCCTACCTGCGCCGTGCGGGGGAGGATCGCGATCCGCTGACCAGCCACGTGGAGTCGGTGCAGAGCACCTATGGCATCAATCTGGTGTGGTTCCGCACGAAGGAAGACGTGATCAATTACATCAACCGGGGCGGCGGTTCCGTGTCCCGTGCCCGCAGCAAGATCTCGGGTTTCGAGTTCTTCGGCCACTCGAACAAGTATTGTTTCCTGTTTGATTACAGCTCCGACGTGTATGCGGCCTCCACCACGTGGCTGCATGAAAACGACCTGCCAAGGCTGAACCGCAGCGCCTTTGCCCGTGGGGCCTACTGCCAGAGCTGGGGCTGCCACACGGGGGAAAGCATGAGCCGGGCCTGGAAGAAGGCCACCGGGGCACCGATGATCGGCGCGATCGGCAAGACGGACTACTCCTTCATGCACCTGCGCGGCTGGAAGGTGGCGCTGGGGCAGGGCGGACGCTGGACGCAGTAGTGCCTGGGCAGATTTCGGGCAACGGAGGCGGAAATCCCAAATTCGTTTTGCCCTCGCGGCGGTTTCGTGGCAAAGGCGTCACAGCATTTAGCGCATGAACTACGCCGACCTCCATCGCATCTACCACCAGCCTTTTTTTGACCTCATCAAGCAGGCCCGTGCCGTCCATGAAGAGCATTGGACCGGCAACGAGGTGCAGCTTTGCACCCTCCTGAGCATCAAGACCGGTGGTTGCAGTGAAGACTGCGGTTACTGTGCCCAGAGCGCCCGCTACAGCACAGGTGTGCAGGCGGAGAAGCTGATGGAGAAGGCCGATGTCATGGAGCGCGCACGGGCAGCCCGGGCCAGTGGCTCCACCCGCTTTTGCATGGGCGCGGCCTGGAAGGGCGTGCGTGTGGGCACCCAGAAGTTTGACCAGGTGGTGGACATCGTGAAAGACGTGGCCACCCTGGGCATGGAAGTGTGCGTGACCCTGGGCCAACTTGGCGCTGAAGAAGCCGCCGTTCTGAAGGAAGCCGGCGTCACCGCCTACAACCACAACATTGACACGAGTCCGGAACACTACCCGAACATCGTCAGCACCCACACCTTTGAAGACCGCCTCAGCACCATCCGCCATGCGCAGGATGCGGGCATGTCCGTCTGCGCTGGTGGCATCCTCGGCCTGGGCGAAACCATCGAGGACCGCCTGAAAATGCTGGAAGTGCTCAGCAACTTCAATCCGCATCCAGAGAGCGTGCCGATCAATGCCCTGATGCCCATGAAGGGCACCCCGCTGGGCGGCAATGTGCAGGTGGATAGCTTCTCGCTCGTGCGCATGATCGCCGTCACCCGCATCGCCATCCCGCGTGCAAAGGTGCGCCTCAGCGCAGGTCGCACGAATCTGAGCCGCGAAGCCCAGGCCCTGGCCTTCTTTGCCGGTGCCAACTCTATCTTCTACGGTGACAAGCTGCTGACCGCGGCGAATCCGCAGGCTGAGGAAGATCTGGCGCTCATCCAGGCACTGGGCCTCAGCGCCCAGCAGCCGAACCCCGACATGAGCGCCCCGGTGGCAGACGAAGTGCGGGAACTGGCCCCGGCCTGCCACGTCACTTGTGGTGCGTGATCACGCTTTTCATCGCACTGTCATGAAACATGAGAGGCCTTCCTTCGAGAAGGCCTTTTTTGTAGGCTGCGCCCAGAGTCCTCAAATCGCCGTTTGGCAGGCAGAAAAATCCACGCTTCAAGATCAACTCGCCCTCGCCTTTCTGGCCAGATTGTGAGAAAGGGCGGGCCTCATGAACATCGCCCTTTCCGAATTGGCTGAACTTTTGGGAGGTCAACTTCTCACTGGCAGTCCAGACACCCGCATCACCGGCTTCGCTTCTCTTAAAGAAGCCGCAGCCGGGGACCTGAGCTTTTTTTATGATGCCCGTTATCGGGATAAGCTGGCGGCCACCCATGCCACAGCGGTACTGGTGCCCAAGGGGCTGGAGGGCTGCCCGGAGAAGGTGGCCTGCATCGCGGTAGAGGATCCTTCCCGCGCCTTTGAAAAAGTGGTGGATACCTATGGCTTCCACGCAGCGGC
The DNA here is from genome assembly GCF_039542385.1 of Prosthecobacter algae. Classification (NCBI taxonomy): domain Bacteria; kingdom Pseudomonadati; phylum Verrucomicrobiota; class Verrucomicrobiia; order Verrucomicrobiales; family Verrucomicrobiaceae; genus Prosthecobacter; species Prosthecobacter algae. Next base: position 53,176 of record NZ_BAABIA010000013.1, read on the forward strand.
TTTTGAGGCAGGCATTCATCCTCGTGCCGTCATTGCGGAAGGTGTGAAGGCGGACCTCAGCAAGATCTCCGTGGCAGCCTGTGCGGTGATCGAAACCGGGGCCGAAATTGGCGATGGGGCGGAAATTGGTGCGGGCTGTTTTGTCGGTCGCAATGCCGTTATCGGCGCTGGGACGAAGCTGTTTGCGAATGTGACCGTGCATGAGGCCTGCGAACTGGGCGAGCGTGTGATCCTGCACTCCGGCGTGGTCATTGGTGCGGATGGTTTCGGCTACGAATTTGAAAAAGGCCGTCATCGCAAAGTGCGTCAGGCGGGCATTGTACAGATCGACAACGATGTGGAAATCGGTGCCGGGACCATGGTGGACCGCGCTCGTTTTGGCCGCACCTGGATCGGTGAAGGCACAAAGATTGATAACCTGGTGCAGATCGGTCACAACGTGGTCATCGGGAAGCATTGCATCCTCGTCGCCGGCACGGCCATTGCAGGCAGTGCGATCATTGGCGACTACGTCGTCATTGCCGCGCAGTCCGGCGTGGCGGGGCATGTGAGTGTGGGCTCCTTTGTGACCTTGGGCGGGCGCAGTGGGGTGACGAAAGACATCCCTGCGGGCAAGGCCACCTACATGGGCTTCCCGGCGGTGCCGGTGATGGATGAACGCCGCCGTCTGGCCAGCATCAATCGCCTGCCGCATCTCTCCGCCCGTGTGAAGGCCCTGGAGAAAGACGGTGCCGAGGAAGAAAGTTGATCCCCAATGGGGCGAAGCTGCGAGGCCCTGACGGTTATTGATACGAATGTGCCGGATGTGGCCTCGTGGAACGAGGACGTCACATCCTGGCACAGGCGCTGCTTAACAGTTGGTTAACCCCCCAACTGTCACACTCGCGAAAGCGGCCATTCCGGCTCAGGGATGTCCACGGTCACGAGGGACGGAAAGGGAACCCACCGTGACCCATGAAGCGCCTTTTTTTGACCCTGCTGATGAGTTTTTCCGTGCCCTCTTTGGGGCAGCTCGTCTTTGACGGCAATACCGGATTAAACGGAGTGCAAAACGGGGCTGGCGTGTGGGATACTGGCACGGCGAACTGGTGGAACCCGACGCTCCTCTCTAACACCACCTGGAATGATGGGCTGGCCCAATTTGGCAGTTCCTCCAGTGCCGTGGGCGGCACCATCACGGTCAACTCGGCCATCAATGCGACAGGTCTGGATTTCCTGCCACTGAGCGCCGCTCCCACCACCACGAACCAAGCCTATCATTTCAGTGGCACCGGATCGCTAAACCTCACCGGACCCGCGCCGATCATCAACATCGGTAATTTGAGCACCTCAGGGAGTAGCACAGCCGTCTCGGCGGTGAACTTTTTACTGCCCGTGAATGCCAACAATCTGACAATTCAGAAAAGCAGTGGCACGACGACTGGCTTCGTTCGCTTCACGGCGAACAACACCGGCCTCACGGGTCTGCTGACGTTGAAGGGGGATGCGGGCGGGATCTTTCTAGGCTTCGGTTCCCAGACCATTTTCCCCAATCTTACCGCGGTGGTGGTGGAGTCCAACTCGGTGGCGCAACTGTTAGGCACGGATGTTACTTACAATGTGCCTTTTCGCATTGCCGGCGGTGGCGGCACGACCAACTGGGGGGCCATCCGCATGGACTCCAGCGTGACCCTCGCAGGTGGTGTGGCCCTCATTGGTGATGCGCGCATCCACACGCACACCAACGTCATCAATTCCTTCATCACCTCGCCGATCACGGAGATGGGCGGCAGCTACTCCTTCACCCGCACAGCGCTGCTGCCCACCACCGCCACGGCGGCACTTTCCATGACCTACACGGCGGCAAATACCTACACGGGGTCGACGAACTTTGGCCGTGCCGTGGTGCCTGCTTTCCCCACCTTTCCAGTCTCGGCAGAGGGGGGACTTAACGTGCTCGATTTTGCTGCGGCGGGCGCACCCGCTTCAAACATCTTCTACAATGGGGTCACCCCGGGGGCGCTGAATCTCTTCGGCGGTCACGCGCTGACCACGGTGATGCGGCTGCGAGGCAAGGCTGGCGAAACCAGCAGCCAGACCTTTGGCGATGTGACGGTGGCGCAAAACCGCTCTGAGATCGAACTCATCTCTGGGGCAGGGGGCACCATGAATCTGGCCCTGGGAGCACTGGGCCGCACGGGCAACGGCGTGCTTTCCATCAAGGAACCTGTTTCTGGCAGCATCACGACGACGGTGCCCACCCCTTTCCTAGGGGCCTGGGCCACCTTCACCAGTGCCAGCGGCAGCAGCTCCTGGGCAGCCGCGCCGACGGGCACGCTCACGGGTTTCACCGGCGATACAGTGCATGCTACGGGCACCGTCCAGGCCGATGCCCCGGCGGCGAACCTGCAAGTAGGCAATGCTTCCACCCAGGCGGTGACCTTTGGCCCCGGCACAACGAACCTGAACACCGTATCCATGACGGATACCTGGTTAGGCCGTTCTCTGGACATGGGTGCTGGGCAGACCCTGCGGCTGGGGGCTGTGGGCGGCTTTCAGGCGGTCAGCGGTGCCTATGGACTTACGGTGAACGGGGGGAAGCTGACAGCAGGTGGGGCGGATAACACGGTGGGGCAGGTGATCCTAACCAACTTTTCCACATCGGATATGACCGTGAATTCTGTCATTGAAAACAATGGAACCGGAGCTGTGAGTGTGCTGCTGAACGGCCCCGGCAAGACGGTGCTGGCAGGGGCCAATAGCTACACGGGCCAGACGACGGTGAACAGTGGCAGCCTGGAGATCCGCCACGGTACGGCCCTGGGCACTGGGGCAGGTTACACCCAGGTCCTCACCGGGGCTTCGCTGCTGCTTTCTGGTGGCATCAGCACGGCGGAGCAAATCATTCTTTCAGGCCGTGGTGTGGACCTGGCCGGGGCATTGCGGAATGTCAGCGGCACCAATACCGTCACCACGCAGATGGTGGCCATCACGAATACGCGCATTCATTCGGATGCGGGGGAGTTGATCCTGAGTCCCGCAGGCGGTGCGACGGCGGTTTCCATCTCCGCCGCCACAGTGCCCATCACCTTTGGTGGCGCAGGCAACATCACGGTGACCGGGCGGGTCAATACCACCACCTCTTCTTCAGCCATCACCAAGGAGGGAACCGGCACCTTGGTCCTGGGGGGAGATAACATCTTTTCGGGCACGGTGACGATCTCGGCAGGCACGCTGCGCATCACGCATAACAATGCGTTAGGCACCGTGGGAACGGGCGCGACGACGACGGTGAGCAGCGGGGCTGCCCTGGAGTTGAGCGGTGGAATCACTACGCCTGAAAGCATGAACGTCAGCGGGACGGGGGTGGGGAATCAGGGTGCGATCCGCAGCGTGAGCGGTAGCAACACGATGTCTGGAACGGTGACTTTGGGGGCCAACCTGCGCCTCCAGGCCGAGTCCGGCAGCACGCTGAACTTCGATGTGGCCAGCGGGAACTCGATCCTGCATTCCGGCACGGCCAGTATCTCAGTCACCTTTGCTGGCAATGGCACCATCAATGTGGCAGATCCCATCGCCAAGACAAGCACAGGCACGCTGGGCGTGACCAAGAGCGGCAATGGCAGCGCAAACATTCGCGGGGCCAGTCCTACGGTGAATGGCAGCATCACGGCAAATGGCGGCATTTTGAATCTGGACTTTGCCAACGCCCCAGTGGCCTCGGTGGACAATCTTTTGGGTTCGGGCGTGCCTGCCATTTTCAGCGGCGGGGTGCTGCAGGTGACGGGCCGCAGCGGCGGTACGGTGGGCCAGGCTTTTGGCGCGGTGACCGTCAGTCCCGGCAGCGGTGAACTGCGGGTGGTGCAAAACGGCGGGACGAATGTGAATGTGGCCCTGGGAGCCATCAGCCGTCCCTCCGCCGCAGCCATGCTGCGTTTCACCCCCGGCAGCAGCGGTGCGCTGACCACCACGGGCGGGGCGGACAATGCGGTGCTGACCAGTGACAGCATGGCCTTTGCCACCGTGGGTGCCAGCGACTGGGCCGCCACGGGCGTCTTGAGCGGTGGTGTGCGCAGCATTGTGGGCCTCTCCAGCATCGCTGGTGGTTATACGAATACTTCAGGAGGGGCACTTGCAGGCCACGCCGATGTGACCACGGCGACCGTGAGTGTGCCGGATAACCTAACCACAAGCACGGTGCGCTTTAATACAGCGGGTGGCAGCGCGGTGACGATTGCTGCGGGGAAGATTCTCTCGACAGGAGGCATCCTCGTCGGGGAGGGGGCCGGAGCCACCGATGTGACCCTCAGCGGCGGCATCCTGCGCAGCAGCTCCACCAACATCTCTTCTTCTGTGGCAGATCTGATGGTAATCCAGAACAACACGGCGGCGGGTTTGATCATCAGTTCCGTCATTGCCAACAATGCCACCGCCAGTTCCACCACGGGCTTTACTAAAACGGGTCCGGGCACGGTGTATCTCGATACGGTTTCCCACACTTACACGGGCACCACACGGGTGGTGAATGGGATGCTCCATCTGCGCTCGGGCAACATTTCGGCCAGCTCGGAAGTGACCCTGGGGGCGGGCAGCACCAGTGGGGTGCTGAAGCTGGGTAGCGGCAGCACGGCCGTCTCATTGGCAGTGGACTGGCTGCGCACGGATGGCACCGGCACGGGCAATGCCGTGGTGGGCGGTGCCACGGCGTACTCCACTTTCACCCTGGATAACAACACCGTGGCCAGTGACTTCCGTGCAGGCATGCTCGGCGGGACCGGGGTGAATGAAGATAACTTAAACTTCCGCCTCACCACAGGCGGTTCGCTGGTGGCGACTCTCGGGCCTGCCAATACTTACAAAGGCAAGACGACCATGCTGGCCGGGGTCATTGAAGCCACCCTGCTGGCGAATGCCGGGCTGCCCAGCTCCCTGGGACGTGGCGATCAGAATGCGGAATCCGCCATCATTGACATGACCGGGGCCACGGTGACTGGAGCAACTGTGCAGGCTGTCTCAACATTGCGTTACATCGGCAGTGTGGATTCCGTGACGGACCGCATCATTCGCATCACCAATTCGGATGTGATCGGCGATACTTTTTCCGTCTTGGCGAATCTGGAAAACAACGGCACAGGCACGGTGAAGTTCACCAGTCAGTTCCTTTCAGAAGGCAGCAATACAGCGCCACGCACGCTGCGCCTGGGCGGCACCCAGGTCGGCGCGAATGAGATCGCCGGCATCAGCAATGCCTCTGTCGCAACGACGAGCCTTGAAAAATATGGCACCGGCTCATGGACCATCACTGGCGACAGCCCGCACACGGGCAGCACCACCGTGAGCAATGGCCTGCTCCAGCTTGGCAATGGCGGCACGACAGGCAGTGTGGCCAGCACAGAGATTTTTCTGAGTGCCCCCACCGCGATCCTCAGCACCAAACGCAGCGACACCCTCACGATGCCGCAGGCCATCACGGGCACGGGCACTCTGCGGATTGACAACACCACGACGGGTGTCACTCGCCTAACCAGTGATGCCAATGCCTATGCCAATACGGTGGTGCAAAGCGGCAGCCTTTTGGCCAATAATGTTGCTTCCCTCAGCTCGGCTACTGGCACGGGACCGGTCTTGGTCAATCCAGGGGCGACTCTCGGCGGCACTGGGCGCATGGCCCCGGCATTGAACAACTCCATCACGATTGTGGCAGGCACGCTGAGCGTGGGGGACTTCACCTTATCGAGTCCAACGGCGGCGGATCTAATCCTGACCACCAGTGGCACTGGCAGCCTGTCCTTGCAGGCGGGTTCCGTCTTTGCCTTTGATCTTTTCAGTGGCGCGGGTTTGGGCGACAACACGCTGACGAGCACGGCGGCAGACCTGGCGGTGATCCTGGGCCGGGTCAGCCTCGGCACGGACATCACCCTGCGGGTCAGCAATCCGAACGGGATGACGGGTTTTGCCGCAAATGATTCCTGGAAAATCTTCGACTGGTCAGGCCTTACAGAGCCTGTCAGCGGCAGCTTTACAGCTATGGATCTGCCAACTTTGAGCGGTGGCCTGACCTGGGATCTCAGCGAGCTTTACACCGGTGGCATCCTCAGCATCGCCCTGGTGCCTGAGCCTTCACGGCTGGTGCTGGTGATGCTCGGTTTTGCGGCTTTGTTGGTTAGGCGTCGGCGGGTTGCCTGATCAGGGCGGCTTTTGCAGCCCTGCGTGGTCGGCATGTTTCCCAAAGACACAGCAGCCAGCCTGAGACAAGCAGGTAAAGCATGAAGCCTGAGTTGAGGCGAAGAGTGTCTGGGCCGGATTCGGAAGTGGCCTGTTGCAGAAGTTTCGGGCCCAAATGATACAGTGCCATAGAAAGGGCGATGATGCCTGTCATGAGCACCAGGGTGACGAGGCGTGTACGCCTTTCCATCCAGATGTAGACCGCTGCGGCATACACCACTAGGCAGGGAAGAACAGGTGTCACCAGAGCCAGTGAGACCGCCCAAGTCGGGGAACCGGATCGAGATGACCAGGGACTCATCATGAACATCATCAACCAAAAGCCCAAAGCTGTCATGGCGCAGGGGGCAATGATGAGGATCGTCACGGCCGACTTCCAGGCCACAACAGGGTAGGGCAGGTGGGGAGGACTTGGAGAACGGTGAGGCATGGTGTGCTACTTTTTTTGCGGAACAACCAGTTCCCAGATGCCCTGCACATGCTCCCAACGGCGGATGGCCAGATCCACCAGGAAGAGGAACAGCAGGGTGAGGATGAGTGAGGGCCAGAGCTCAATGTACTGCACCGCACGGGTCTGGCTGAGATCGGGCACCTGGCCGGGCTGCAGCACCTTGCCACCGGTGATTTGCGTGGCCTGCTGGAGGAGGGATTCATTGACGGTGCCCAGGCTGGCCTCGCTGCCGGGATTGTGGACAAGACCTGCCGAGACCATCTCGGCCCCGCTTTGGGCGCGGATGAGGTAGACGCCGGGTTGGTCGGGGCGAAAGCTGCCTTCGTACCTGCCGGGGCCCGTTTGGCCTAACGAAAGGTTTTGCACGGGCTTCAAAGGGGCACCCAGGGCGTCTGCCGCCACAAAGAAGACTTCCGCCTGCACACGGGCATCATTGGCACGGGTGCCTGCATCTTCTTCCAGGTCCACTTGCAGCAGGGCATCATCCCCGCGCATCTCGGTGGCCAGATCCATGTGGCGGCCCTGCGGCGGGCGGGCGGTCTCGCGGAGGAGCTGCGACCAGAAGCGGCTGAAGTCCGGCCAGCGCACGATCCACAGGGAGGCCCAGCGGCTTTTCGCATCGCTGGTGAAGGCGGTCACCTTGCCCAGGCCAAAGCGCCAGTGCGCCAGCAGCGGATCGCCCATGTCGGTCAGCAGGGGGACCTGGGCGGTGGATTTGCGGATGGTTTTGACGTAGCCCAGCAAGTCTGGCGAGGTCCATTTGTCAAAGCCGGCCAGCATGGGGTGCTTTTCCACCAAGTTTGGGATGAAAGGTTCCTCGCGCATCATGCGGCCCGTGTGCATCAGGGTGTCCTGGGTGAAGATGCGGGTGATGCTGGCGGCATCCGTGGTGGTGTAGGACTGGCCGCCACCGCTGCTGGCGATGGCTTGCAGCAGGGCCACATGCGACCCTTCACCGATGGAGACGGTGGAAATGGTGATGCCCTCGCCACGGCACTGGGAGGCCATGGCCTCATAACCCGTGCCGGAGGTCTGGCCATCGGTGAGGATGATCATGTGCTTCACCTTGGCCTTCACCCGCCGCAGGGCATCGCGGGCCTGCTCCAAGGCGGGCTGCAGATTCGTGCCGCCGCCTGAGGCCACGGAGGAAATCTGTCCCGCGATGGTGGCGGTGGAGGTCAGCCGGGTCATCGGGGCCACCACATGGGCCTCGCTATCGAAGGCATAAATGCCGATGAAGTCATTCCGCCCAAGCACCTCGGCGGTGGCGATGGAGGCGCTTTTGGCCATCTCCAGCTTTTCACCCGCCATGGAGCCGGACCGATCCATGACGATGGCCACGGCGGCGCTTTGTTTTTCCTCTTCATCGGGCGCTTTCAGCCTAACGGGAAGGATGTCATCAATGGGCGTCTTGTAGAAACCACCGAGGCCGAAGCTGTTGGGCCCGCCGAGCATGAGAAAGCCGCCGCCCAGCTTGTCCACATAATCACGCATCGCATTCATGGCCCCTTCGCCGATCTGGTGGGCGGGCACGTCGCTGAGGATGATGCCGTCGTAACCGGAGAGTTGATCGAGCGTGCTGGGGATGTTGCCCGGCTGGCGGAGATCCAACTCGATGCCTTCTTTGGCCATGGCCTGCTGGAGGTAGGCGGCCTCGCCCGTTTCGCTGTCCAGGTAAAGCAGGCGCAGGCGGCCGCGCACATCCACCAGGGTCAGGGCGCTGTTGTTGGCCGGGATGGAATCCGCCGCGATGCCTTCCAGCACGGCGCGATATTTGAAGGTGTCGCGTGTTCCCGGGGTGCGGGTGAAGGTTTCCGCCAGGGGCTGTCCAGGCCTCAGGGTCACGGGCCGTTGCTCCACCTGAATGCCATTTTCGAAAAGCTTCAGCGTGCCCTGCGTCTCCAGGGTGGACTCCAGGTGGGCGGTGAGTTTCAGCGTCGCACCTTCATTCAGGCGGTTACGGCTGGCCACCAGCTCGCGCACTCGGGCATCGGGCTTGCGCGGCCCTGCCACTGGCAGCGCATGGATGCGCACGCCCGAGACACTGGCCTGGCGCGCCGCCTCCAGCAGACGACCACGAGTTTCATGCCCGTCGCCAATGAGCACGATGTCGCGGCTGGCCCCGGCGGGGAAAAGCGCCTGCGCATAGTCCACGGCGGCGCTGTAGTGGCTGTCGCCTCCGTGGGTGGTGAGAAAGGTGGCCACGTCCGGCTTCGGGCCTTCGGGCAGCAGGGCAGGCTCATCACCCAGCAGCACCACAAAGCTTTCCGCCTCTGCGCCCAGGCTCCCTTGCAGACGGCGTGCCTCCGCGAGGCCTTTTTCGATCCCTTCCGCCCCCATGCTCTGGCTGGCATCCAGGATGATGCCCAGGGCCTTTTTGCCCGTTTGGGAAACCCGCGCTGGACCGGCCAGGGCTGCGAGTGCCAGCAGGATGCCCACCGCCCGCACCACCAGCAGCAGCCGCTTCCGCAGGCCCTCCATGGGGTGCGCGGACTGGCTTTCAAACCACAGCAGCAAAGCCAGGGCGGGCAGGGCCAGCAGCAAGAGTTTCGGTGATTCCCAATCCATGTGTATCTAACGTGAATGCTAGGGGGGAATGAGACACTTCCAAGCAGCAAGTACAGGCAGATGAGGGAATAAGCTTGGGCGGGTTCCCTGCTTGCCCAAGCCTGCCGGGACGGTTTATTCTCGGCCCATGCACATTCCCTCCCTCATCGAATCCAAACGCGAAGGGGGCGAACTGTCGCGTGAGCAGATCTCTGGCCTCATCACGGCCTTCACCCGAGGGGACATGCCGGACTACCAGATGAGCGCCCTGGCGATGGCCATCTTTTTCAAAGGCATGACCGGGGCGGAAACGACCGCGCTGACGGAGGCCATGCTGCACAGCGGCTCCGTCCTGCAATGGCCTGCGGATGCACCCATGCGGGTGGACAAGCACTCCACCGGCGGCATTGGCGACAAGACCTCCCTCGTCCTCGCCCCCTTGCTGGCCTGCGATGGTGTGTGGGTGCCCATGATCTCCGGGCGCGGCCTGGGCATCACCGGCGGTACTTTGGATAAGCTGGATTCCATCCCCGGCTTCCGCACCCAGTTCAGCGAATCCGAAATCTACAAGACCCTGCCCATCACCGGCTGCCTCATGGTGGGCCAGACGGCGAACATTTGCCCGGCAGATAAGAAACTCTACGCCCTGCGCGATGTCACCGGCACGGTGCAGAGCATCCCGCTCATCACCGCCAGCATCCTTTGCAAAAAGCTGGCCGAGGGGCTGAACCGGCTGATCCTGGATGTGAAGTATGGCAGCGGGGCCTTCATGAAGACGGAGGCCCAGGCCCATGAGCTGGCGCAGAGCATGGTCACCGTCGGGCGGTCGCTGGGGGTGCGGTCCAGTGTCCGGCTCAGCCGCATGGATGAGGCCACGGGCGAGTCTGCGGGGAATGCCCTGGAAGTCATCGAATGCGTGCGTTGTCTCCAGGGCCAGGGGCCACCAGATTTGGAAGCCATCGTCTTGGACCTTGCGTGTGCCGTTTCCATCTCCCCTCGGGCGGAGCTGGCGCGCATGCTGCGGGACGGGCGGGCCTGGGCGAAGTTTCAGCACATGGTGGAGGTCCAGGGCGGCCAGGTGGACAGCCTGGAGCGGCTGCACCTCATCCACCGTGCCCCGGTCATTCATGAAATGAAGGCCCCAGCCAGCGGCAGGCTGGCGAAGCTGGATGCGGGCACTCTGGGCCGTGCCGTGCTGGAGCTCGGCGCCGGGCGGGCCAAGGCCAGCGATCCGGTGGACCCCGCCGTGGGGGTGGACCAGATGCGCAAAGTGGGGCAGGAAATCCGTGCTGGCGAGGTGCTGCTGCGCATCCATGCCCGCAGCCAGGCCGCAGCGGAGGCGGCGGAAAAAGCCATCCTGGCAGGGCTGGTGGTGGAGTGAGCAGGGGGCCCTTCTCGAAAATGAGGGACGGCCCCCCGTCCCAGTTGGAGAAATCATTCGCCCTGAACGCTTTGTGTTCTATGCTGACTAACCCCTAATGCACACGGAGTACGATATCCAATACGCCCTGGAAAACACCCAGGTGCTGCACGAGCCCGACCGCCGGATAGACACCTTTGGTTCCACCCAGTTTGAGTTTCAACTGGTGACCGAACTCATGGACAGCGTGAACACCACCCGTGTCCGCCAGGGCAAACTGACGGCTGAAAAGCCCCTCATCCTGCGTCCCGATCCTGCGGCGATCGCCGACTTTGATTTTGACGGTTTTGGTCCTCAAGGTGACGCCTTTGGCGAGTTCCTGAAGGAAAACCTGCACCGTCTGGCCATTCTGAAATATGGCTTCAAGTTCAAAATGGACGACATGACCGAGGAACTCGTCCACGAGCCCATGGAGGCCGTCTGCGGCAAGCTCCTGGAGGAGATCCGCGTTTCCGGCAACCCCATGCGCGCAGTGATTTCCGGCGTGGATGACACCTGGGAAATCTGCCTGCTGAAATTCACGGTGGAAATGATCGAGAAGTCCCAAAAAATCAATCTTTTCGACTTTAAGCGTCGCGGCCTCCTCGGCTAGGCGCATTCTCATCCCCTATGGCCAAGGCGCAGCTCAAGCTTCTGCTCTTCCTCATCGTCCTGGGTGTCACGCTGGGCAGCATGGCTGCGGCCTATTACATCTACGACAAGATCTTGCGTCCGGACAAACGCATCCAGGCGGAGATCGCCACCATCAAGAAAAGCGATCTGCCGCCCGTCGATCCAGGGGCCAAGCGCTTCAATGCCGCCATCGACTTGATCAAAGCCGGCCGCATCGAGGAGGGGCGCGACGGCCTCTTCAAGCTAGTGAACCAGTTCCCCGCCTCCCCCACCTGTGTGGAGGCCAAGCGCATCATCGGCGAGATCAATCTGGACCAGCTTTTCGCCTCGGAATCCAAGGCGGGAAAGAAGGACTACATCGTCCAGCCAGGAGATTCCCTGGCCCTCATTGCTAACAAGCAGGGCACCACCCTGGACATGCTCATCCGCCTCAATGGCCTCATGGGCACCGTCCTCCAGCCAGGGGATCACCTGGCCATCCTGCCGCTGGATTTTAGCATTCGGGTGGATATGTCTGAAAAGACCGTCTCCCTCTGGCGCAAGGTGGGGGAAAAGGAGTTTTTCTTCAAAGAGTACCTCGCTAGCGACATCCGCCTGCCCACTGGCCTGCGAGTACCTGTTGAAAATGGAATGGAAATCAAAGGCAAGGCCGCCATGCTCGATGGCAAGGCCATTCTTTCCACCGACCCACGCTACACCGAGGCAGAAAAGTGGCTGCCCGGTAGCCGTGGCGTCCGCACGGACATTTTGCTGCGCACTCCGCCGCCTGCCAAACCGGCCCCCGCCGCTGGCACCGCTGCCCCGGCACCGGGCGTCCCCGAACTGGACGACACCCCGGAACCCGGTGTTTTTCTCGCCCGAGAAGACCTCGAAGAAATGTTTGCCCTGGTCCGCAACGGCTCCAAACTCTACTTCATCCGTTAATTGCCCCTTTTTACATGAAACACGTCCTGGAATTCGAAAAGCCCGTCGTCAAACTCCGCGAAGAGATCGAAGAGGCCAAAAAGAAATTCGCGTCCAAGCCCAGCGACAAGCTGGCTGGCCAGATCTCTGACATGGAAAAGAAGGCCGAAACCCTTCTGCGTGACATCCACAACAACCTCAATCCCTGGCAGCGCGTGCAAATCTCCCGTCACACCAACCGGCCCTTCATGCTGGATTACGTGAAGCACTGCTGCGAAGATTTCACCGAATTGCATGGCGACCGCCATATCGGTGATGACCAGGCCATGCCTGCAGGTCTCGCCACCTGGGGCGGTAAAAAAGTAGTCATCATCGGCCACCAGAAAGGCCGTGATACCAAGGAGAACCTCCTTCGCAACTTTGGCAGCGCCCATCCCGAAGGCTACCGCAAGGCCCTCCGCCTCATGCGCATGGCCGAGAAATTTGGCCTGCCTATCGTCACTCTCATTGATACTCCCGGGGCCTTCCCAGGCATCGGCGCGGAAGAGCGCAACATCGCCGAAGCCATCGCTTTCAACCTTCGTGAAATGATGCTCCTGCGCACCCCCATCGTCGCCGTCGTCATCGGTGAAGGCGGTTCCGGCGGTGCCCTGGGCATCGGCGTGGCCGACAAGGTGCTCATGATGGAAAACGCCTATTACAGCGTCATCAGCCCCGAAGGATGCGCCGCCATCCTTTGGAAGCACCGCGAGCACGCCCCCGAGGCCGCCTCTGCCCTGAAGCTCAGCGCCCAGGATCTGTCCAAGCTCGGCATCATCGACGGCATCGTCCCGGAACCTGCCGGTGGTGCCCACAATGACCACTACGTGGCCGCTATGGCCCTGAAGGACGCGGTGTTGAATGCCATCGCCGATCTCGAAAAACTCAGCACCCCAGATCTCCTCGAAGGCCGTTACCAGAAATTCCGCGCCCTCGGCAAATACACGGAGAACTGATCCGCCGCACGCGACGGTTTCTTTGAAGGGACGGCAGAAATGCCGTCCCTTTTTGGTGTCGTTTTGCCTAACAAATAATGAAACAGTATTTCGGAGGTGGTGCAAAAAAGTGCCCGAGGCAACTCGCGTGCAGGGTTCACAGCACCGCCAGCACCTGGGCCAGATGCTCTTCGGGTTTCACTTTCGGAAACACGGCTTTGATCTTGCCATCGGGCCCGATGACAAAGGTGGTCCGTTCCGTGCCCATGTACTTTTTGCCATACATGCTTTTCTCCACCCACACGCCATAGGCATTGACGATGGCCTGATCTTCATCGCTGAGGATGGGGAAGGGGAGGGCGTGTTTCTGGATGAACTTTTCGTGGCTCTTCACGCTGTCGATGCTCACGCCAAAGACCTTCGCCTTGGTGCTGATGTCTGCCCAGCCATCGCGCAGGGCGCAGGCCTGCTTGGTGCAGCCGGGCGTGTCGTCCTTCGGGTAAAAGTAGAGGACAACGGTTTCGCCCTTGAGGTCGCTGAGTTTGACTTTCGCCCCAGGGGCGTAGTCACCACCGACGACGGCAGCATGAAAGGCGGGGGCTTTGGAACCGGGAGTGAGTATGGAGGCCATGCGGGTGAAAACGGATCGGGCATTCGTCGAGATGCGAAAAAAGACAGGGCAGTCGGCTGCCCGATGGCCAACAGGGCGCGCGAATCCTGCGGTTTTGCTCGCGTTTTCTGCGCATTTCTCCCGGCTGCCAGGCACCTTGACCGTTGCACACCGGGGCAGGCGCGTCTAGCTCTGGAGGGTCCAGAAATCATCCCGACATGTCCTCCAAGCCCACCATCATCTACACGAAGACAGACGAAGCTCCCGCTCTCGCCACCTACTCCCTGCTGCCGATCGTTGAAGCCTTCACCCAGTCCTCCGGCATCGCGGTGGAAACTCGGGACATCTCTCTGGCGGGCCGCATCCTGGCCAATTTCCCAGACTGCCTGACGCCTGACCAGCAGATCCCGGATGAACTGGCCTACCTGGGCAAGCTCTGCGTGGCCCCTGAGGCGAATATCATCAAGCTGCCGAACATCTCCGCCTCCGTGCCCCAGCTCAAGGCGGCTGTGGCCGAGCTGCAGGGCCAGGGCTACAAGCTCCCCGACTATCCTGAAAATCCCCAGACGGATGCCGACAAAGAAATCAAGGCCCGCTATGCCAAGGTGATGGGCAGCGCGGTGAACCCTGTGCTGCGTGAGGGTAACTCCGACCGCCGTGCGCCGAAGGCTGTGAAGGAATACGCCCGCAAAAATCCTCATTCCATGGGCAAGTGGAGCACCGCCTCGAAGACCAGCGTGGGCACGATGGGGCAGAACGATTTCTTCTCCAATGAGAAGTCCGTCGTGGTGGCTGAGGCCACCGATGTGAAGATCGAGTTCGTCGGCAAAGACGGCAGCACCAAGGTCCTGAAGGCTTGCACCCCTCTGAAGGCGGGCGAGATCCTGGACGGCACCTTCCTCAGCAAGAAGGCCCTGCTGGCTTTCCTGGAGGCGCAGATCGCCAAGGCCAAGGCCGATGGCGTGCTTTTCTCCCTGCACATGAAGGCCACCATGATGAAGGTCAGCGACCCCATCATCTTCGGCCACGCTGTGCGAGTGTTCTTCAAGGACGTCGTCAGCAAACACGCCGCCGCTTTGACCGAACTGGGCGTGGACTTTAACAACGGCTTTGGCGACCTCATCGCCAAGCTGGACAAGCTGCCTGCCGACAAGAAGGCCGAGATTGAGGCCGACATCCAGGCTGCCTATGCCAATGGCCCCGCCATCGCCATGGTGAACTCGGACAAAGGCATCACCAACCTACACGTGCCGAGCGACGTGATCGTGGACGCTTCCATGCCGGCCATGATCCGCACCTCCGGCCAGATGTGGAATGCCGCAGGCAAACCGCAGGACACCCTCGCGGTGATCCCGGATAGCTGCTACGCCGGTGTCTATCAGACCGTCATTGATTTCTGCCGCACCACCGGTGCCCTGGATCCCAAGACCATGGGCACGGTACCAAACGTCGGCCTCATGGCCCAGGCCGCTGAGGAGTACGGCTCCCACAACAAGACCTTCGAAGTCCCTGCCGACGGCACCGTGAAGGTGACCGATAGCGCTGGCAATGTTCTCTTCTCCCACGAAGTCGAGGCGGGCGACATCTGGCGTGCCTGCCAGACCAAAGATGCCCCCGTGCAGGACTGGGTGAAGCTGGCCGTCAACCGTGCCCGCGCCACCAGTTCCCCCGCCATCTTCTGGCTGGACGAAAAGCGCGCTCACGATGCCCAGATCATCGCCAAGGTGAAACAGTACCTGGCCAACCACGACACCACCGGGCTGGACATCCGCATCCTCCCGCCCGCCCAGGCCTGCCAGTTCAGTCTGGAGCGCATCAAGGCCGGCCAGGACACCATCTCCGTCACCGGCAACGTGCTGCGTGACTACCTCACCGACCTCTTCCCGATCCTCGAACTCGGCACCAGCGCCAAGATGCTCTCCATCGTCCCGCTGATGAATGGCGGCGGTCTGTTTGAAACCGGTGCCGGTGGCTCCGCGCCGAAGCATGTGCAGCAGTTCCTCGAAGAAAACTACCTGCGCTGGGATTCCCTGGGCGAGTTCCTCGCCCTCGCTGTCTCCCTGGAACACCTCAGCGAAACCTGCAAAAACCCCAAGGCCAAAGTGCTGGCGGATACTCTGGACGCCGCCACCGGCAAGTTCCTCGACTTCGACCGCTCCCCAGGTCGCAAGCTGGGCACCATTGACAACCGTGGCAGCCACTTTTACCTCGCCCTCTACTGGGCCCAGGCCCTGGCCGAACAATCGGCTGACGCAGAACTTCAAGCCCAGTTCAAACCCATCGCCGAAGAGCTCACCGCCAACGAAGCCAAGATCGTTGAAGAACTCATCGCCGTTCAGGGCAAGGCCGTGGACATCGGCGGTTACTTCAAGCCGAACGACCAGAAAGCCAGCGAAGCCCTGCGCCCCAGCATCACACTGAACGACATCCTGGCCAAGCTGTAAGCCTTGCCTTTGAGGGCCTTGATTGCGCCTTTCATCAAGAAACCCGTCGCCCGCAAGGCGGCGGGTTTTTTGTGATCTGTTCGCGGCTTCGGCCATGGCGTTATGGCCCACAAAAAAGAGGATTGCGCCTGTCCTTTTAGACTCAGTTCGTTCGTCATGACATTGAAGCGGGGGGCTTGCTAAACGGTCACTGTGACCTGAGGCATCCTCGCCTAACTAAAAATCCAACAAGAAAGAAACACGGCAATGAGAGTCATGGTCATGATCAAGGCAACGAAGAACTCTGAAGCTGGCGTGATGCCAGGTGAGGAGCTGCTGACGGCGATGGGCAAGTTCAATGAAGAACTGGTGGCCGCTGGGGTGATGCTGGCAGGCGACGGCCTGCACCCCAGCCAGAAGGGCAAACGGGTGAAGTTTTCCGGTGGAAAGCGGACCATCATCGACGGTCCCTTTGCGGAGACGAAGGAACTGATCGCCGGTTACTGGATCTGGCAGGTGAAGTCCATGGTCGAGGCTTTGGAGTGGATGAAGCGCTGCCCGGATCCCATGCCAGGCGAAGAGTCCGATGTGGAGCTACGCCCCCTGTTTGAGATGGAAGATTTCGGCGAGGAACTGACCCCGGAACTGCGCGAACAGGAAGACCGCCTCCGCACCGAACTGGAACGCCAGCAGGGGGTGTGAAGTGCGCTGGGAGATTTCCTGCGGCCAAAAGAAGAACATTTGCCATGATAGTCTCATTTGATACTATCATGGCATGAGGCCCCCTTTTGAAATCACTCCCCGCGCGGCCAGCCTGCTGGCGGAGGTTGAGCGGCTGCTAGGAAGGTACGAAGGGGCCCAGGTGGCTCCCGCAGGGCCCATGCTGCGCCGTTCGATGCGGGTGCGGACGATCCAGGCCAGCCTGGAAATCGAGGGAAATACCTTGTCGGAAGAACAGGTGACCGCAGTGCTGGAAGGCAAACGTGTGCTGGCACCAGAAAGGGATCTGCGAGAGGTCCAGAATGCCATCCGTTGCTATGACAAGCTGCACCGGTGGAAGCCAGCTTCGACCAAGCATCTTCTGGAAGCGCATCAGGTGATGATGGCGGGGCTGGTGCAGCGGCCGGGAGCTTGGCGCAGCCGGGGCGTGGGCATTGCCAAAGGGAATCTGATCGCGCATGTGGCTCCCCCTGCGGATCGCGTGGCAGGGTTGATGAATTCATTGTTTGAGTGGATGAAAGCGGAGACGCAAGTGCCCGCGCCTGTTCTGGCTGCCATTTGCCACTATGAGATGGAGTTCATTCACCCCTTCGAAGATGGCAATGGCCGTCTGGGGCGTCTTTGGCACAGCCTCATTTTATTTCATCATCACCCCGTCTTTGCGCAGGTGCCCATCGAGTCTGCCATTCGCGATCGTCAGGCGGACTACTATGCCGTTCTGGGCTTGTGCGATAAGGCCGGGAAGTCATCGCTCTTTATCGAATTTTCTTTGGAACTGACGCTCGCGGCCCTTACCTCCATGGTCATCTCTCCACAGTCTCGCACTCGCATGTCCGGTGTAGAGCGGATGTCTGTGGCACGGGGCCTGATGGGGGTGCAGGCCTTTTCTCGCAAAGATTACCTGGGCCATTTCCCTGGCTTGTCTCCGGCGACGGCCAGCCGAGATCTTCAGCAGGCAGTTGACGAGGGCACTTTGAAAAAGACCGGAGACAAGGCCACGGCAAGGTACCGCTTTTAATGCCCTGCCCGAGCCAATCGATGGGCCGAGAGGGAATAAAGTGCTCCCCACGCACTCCTAAAACCATGCAATTTCCTTTTCGCGTGGGTTCACGTGCTCATGCCGGGGCCGCGATGGCCCTGCTCGGTCTTTTGGGTCTAACCGGATGTGTGACTCCAAATCACCGCACCCCAGACCCCGTGGTGGATGCGATGTCGCGGGACCGCACCGTGCAACTGCAGATCTTTCTCGATGCCCAGCGCTTCGGCCCTGGGGTGGTGGATGGCCACCCGGGTGAATTCACCAGCAAGGCCCTGGCGCTTTACCGGGAATCCCAGGGCCTGCCGCCGCAGGTGACTCCAGATGTCAGCGGCATCGCCCCCTACACCACCTATGCCGTCACGGCAGATGATCTGGGCCGCCTGGGAGCAATGGCGCGGGAGCCTGCGGAACAGGCCCAGCAGAAGACACTCCCCTACACGAGCCTTGCAGAGCTCATCGCCGAGCGTTTTCATACCACCGTGGCCTTCGTCGCCGAGCTGAATCCTGGCCGCCAGGTGGATGCGCTGACGGTGGGGGAGGTGATCCGCGTGCCCAATATTCAGCGGCCCTTCCGCGTGGATGCCTACCCCTCCAGCTATTCCAAGCTGGCTGCCTCTGCGACGGAATCACGGCGCGTGGTGGTGGATACCCGGCTGCGCATGCTGCGGGTGACGGAGGGGGCTCGTCTGCTGGCCGCCTTTCCCCTGACACCGGGCTCGGACGAGCACCCGGCACCGCTGGGAGAATGGAAGATCACCGGTGCGGTGCCCTGGCCCTGGTACCGCTACGATGAAGGCGTGCTGAAGCGCGGTGAGCGCACCGAAACCTTTTACAACCTGCCGCCCGGGCCGAACAGTCCCGTAGGCGTCTTGTGGACGGGGCTGAACCGTCCCGGCGTGGGCATTCACGGCACCGCTTTCCCCGAGACGATTGGCCGCTCCGGCAGCCACGGCTGCATCCGTCTGTCCAATTGGGATGCGGCCACCTTTTACACGCTGGTTCATAAGGGCATGGCCGTTACCATTCAGTGATGGGCCTTGCCCGTCTGGGAACTGGGGATTTATAGAGGGAATCAGGTCCTTGCTTGCGTCCCGCGCTGCCCGGTTCTAAAACGGCGTCCATACCATCCATGATCCTCGATACCCTCGAAAACGCCGCCCGTTACGAAGTCCTGTCCCCACGCTTTGCACAGGCATTTGCCTACCTGCGGGGAGTGGATGGCACGCAGGAGCTGGGCCGGGTGGACATTGCCGGCGATGACGTTTTTGCCATCGTCCAGACCTACACCACCAAGCCGCAGGAAAAGGCCCTGTTTGAGGCCCACCGGAAGTACATCGACGTGCAGTTCATTCATTCCGGGCGCGAAACCATTCTCTGGGCACCTTTGGCCACCATGAAGGAAGAGACACGGGCCTACACCCCGGAGAAAGAGGCCGCGCTGTGGAAGCTGGTGCCGGATGTCACCCCGCTGCACCTCAGCGCAGGCCATTTTGCCATCCTTTACCCAGAAGATGCCCACGCACCCTGCGTGGAGTGGGACGCCCCCAGCGAAGTCTTCAAGGTCGTGGTGAAGGTGGCCGTGGACTGAACCGCCAGGGAGCCTGCTGCCCTCTTTTTGCCTCCCAATCGCCGAGAAAAAAGAGCGAATAAAAGGCCCGTGCAGAGCCCGCAAAAGCGGCGAAAAAGACCGAGAAGTTTTTTTCGGGTTAAATAATCCTTTGCACCCTGCCAAACTCCGCTACTTTGCGCGCCCTTTTCCCCGACCAAATGGAACCCCCAAAGAACATCCTCCGACTCGGCCTGCCGAATGGCAGTCTCCAGGAGCCGACGCTTGAACTCCTGAAGCGCGCCGGGTTCCATGTGGTGGTTTCTTCCCGCTCTTATCGCCCCACCGTGGATGACAAGCAGCTCGAGCTGCGCCTCCTGCGCGCCCAGGAAATCGGCCGTTATGTCGATCATGGTTTCCTGGACTGCGGCATCACTGGCAAGGATTGGATCGCTGAGAACAAGGCCGACATCGAAGTCCTGGCCGAGTTCAATTACAGCCGCGCCACCTCCAATGCCACTCGCTGGGTGCTCGTGGTGCCTGAAGATTCCCCCATCCAGTCCGTCAAGGACCTGGAAGGCAAGCGCATCGCCACGGAAGCTGTGGGCCTGACCCAGACCTACCTGGAAAAGAACGGCGTCAAAGCCGAAGTCGAATTTAGCTGGGGTGCCACGGAAGTGAAGGTACCGGAACTGGTGGATGCCATCGTGGACATCACCGAGACCGGCAGTTCCCTCCGCGCCAACAAGCTACGGATCGTGGACACCCTGATGGAGAGCTATCCTCAGTTCGTGTCCAGCAAAGCGGCCTTCCAGGATGAATGGAAGCGCCAGAAGATGGAAACGCTCGTCCTGCTGCTGAAAGGCGCACTCGAGGCTCGCGACAAGGTCGGCCTCAAGATGAACGTGCCATCCTCCGCCCTGAAGGAGGTTGTCGCCAGCCTGCCTGCAGAGCGTTCCCCCACCATTTCTCAGCTCGCCAATGCGGACTGGGTTGCCGTCGAGACGGTCATTGCGGAATCCGTCGTGCGGGAGATCATCCCGCGGCTCAAATCTCTCGGTGCCGAGGGCATCGTGGAATATCCGCTAAACAAAGTCATCCCCTAGGATGACGCAAGAACACAGGAGAACACAGACATGGGATCGCTGAAAAAGCGCAGAAAGACGAAGATCAACAAGCACAAGCGCAAGAAGCGCATGCGCGCGAACCGTCACAAGAAGCGTTTGCGCTATAAGTCCTAAGCGCTAGCCTCGGTCACATGATGTGCCACCGTTCTGCGAAGAGAAACGCTCGATTCGCCGACGGGGGCACCATGTCCCGTAGCCGCCGCCGACTTCGAGTCTGCCTGCTCGGTCTGCTGACCCCGCTCTTCGGAGAGGGGAGCACAGGCCGCGAGCAGGCAGACTTGTCTTTCCCAGCCCTCACCAGCCCTCCAGCGCTGCACCTGCAGCGGGAAGGTGAGCGCGTGGCCGAGGCCCTGGCCCATTACACCAGCGCCCTCCAGTTTGAAAACTCCGGCAAGCTCCGCGAGGCGCTGGATCATTACCTGGCCGCCCTGGCCGTGGACCCCGCCAATCCGGACCTGGCCATGCACACGGCCGAGCTGGCCTACAGCTTCAAAGGCCGCAAGGAGGCCCTGGCCATTTTGCAAAAAGCCGTGCAGGACAGCCCGGACATCCCGGCGCCTTACCTGAACCTGGCCCGCTTTTGCGCCACCTACGCCCCGGACGATCCTTTTGAAAACGACCGCGCCCGGCAGACGCTGGAGACCGCCCTGCAAAAGTTCCCGCAAAAGGCCGAGGTTTATGGTTTCGCCGCCATCACCTACCTCACCCAGGGCCTTCGCAAGGATGCCATCGCCATCCTGGACAAAGCTCTCCGTCTGGAGATGCCCGACCCCGCCTTTTGGCTGACCCTGGGCCGCACCGCCCAGCAAATTTGGCCGCTGGCCCAGAGCGAAATGCGTGAGGAGCACGTGGCCCGGGTGAATGCCTTTTATGCCAAGGCCCTGCGCCACGCCCCCGGTGTGAAGCATGAGTCCGTGCAGCTCGAGGTCGCCCAATATTATCTGCTCAGCAATCAGCTCCCGGAAGCACGGGACCTGTGCGAAAAAATGGTGGCCCAAAATGGCCACCTGCCCGCACGCAAGCTCCTACATCGCCTCTACGATGCCTTTGGTGAAAAGGACAAGGCCCTGGCTCAACTGATCGAAATCGTGAAGGCCGATCCCAAGGATGTCGAGCAACGCCGCCAATTGGCCAGCGCCTATGAATCGCGCGACGATTTTGCCAAGGCCGTCCCTCATCTGGAGGCTGCCATCCAGATCGGCGGCGGGGAGGGGGAGGACTATCTGTACCTGGGCGAGCTGCTGCTGCGGGCTCAGCTTTTTGACAAGGTCATCCAGCTCAGCCAGCGCAGCGTGAAGCTGTTTCCAGACCAGGCCATGTTTTACGTCCAGGCCGCCCTGGCCCAGCGGTCACTCCAGCGCTGGGACAAAGCCATCGAGGCTTTTGAATCCGCCGACAAGATGGCCGAAAGCGGGCAGGGGGAGCTCATCAACCACCGCTTTTACTTCCAGTACGGCATCACCCTGGAACGCGGCGGCCGCCCGGATGACGCGGGCCGGATCTTTGAAAAATCCATCACCCTCACCCCGAAGGACGAGGCGGAATCTGCCGCCAACACGATGAACTACCTCGGCTACATGTGGTTGGAGCTCGACCGCCACCTGGACAAGGCCGGCGAGCTCATCCGCAAAGCCAACGAGCTGGAGCCGGACAACGCCGCCTATGTGGACAGCCTGGGCTGGTGGTATTTCAAAAAAGGTGACTATCCGAATGCGGTCAAAGAACTCCAGCGCGCCATCTCCCTCCTGGCGGAACTGCAGCCGGACGATGCCGAAATCATCGAGCATCTGGGCCAGGTTTACCTGAAAATGGACGACCTGGAAAAGGCCCGCGAGCAGTTTGAAAAAGCCCGCGCCCTCCAGCCCACCGATCCCCGCGTGCAAAAGCGCCTCCTCGAAGGCCTGAAGAAAACCGGCGTCGCCCCCTGAGGCCTAAAAAGCCGCAGCCCGTAGCTGCCCGCGCCAGCGGGTGGCCAGCGTCGAAATGTCTCGCCCGCTCGAGCTTCCCAAAACCCCACGCCCTGGCGGGCGCAGCTACACCCCGAAGCCTGTAGCTGCCCGCGCTAGCGGGTGGCCAGCGCCGAAAGGTCTCGCCCGCTCGAGCCCCCAACCCCCACGCCCTGGCGGGCGCAGCTACAGCTCGTAGCTGCCCGCGCCAGCGGGTGGCCTGCGTCGAAAGTTCTCCACCCCTTCGAGCTTCCCTCCCCAAACCCCACGCCCTGGCGGGCGCAGCTACACCCCGTAGCTGCCCGCGCCAGCGGGTGGCCTTCCCGCAGCCGCGAAGCGTCTTGGACTGCGCCAGTCCTCTGGCGCTTTCGAAAAGGTCTCACGCCTCCGTTCGCCCTGGAGCGCGGGCGTCCCGCCTGCCGTTTCACGCGTCTCGCGGGAAACCGTTCTCCCCACCCCGCAGCTCATGTCAGGCACCCCGCAGCAGCCACCTCGGTTCACGGTCTTCGGCGGGACGCCGAACACAGCACGCGAGACGCGTGCGCTCCATCTCAATCCCCACGCCCACATTGCCACACTTCCTGTTAATCCTGTCCATCTTGTCAATCCTGTAAAAACCGCCCCCATTCCACCACCGATCCCCGTCCGCCCCAAGCGTCCCCCAAGGAGCGGGACTTGCCAAGTCCCGGCCTTTGAACCTCCGCACCTCTCACACCACGTCTCCCCAAAGAATGGCAAAAAGAGATTGGGCAAAAGATAGGGCAATCCCCCCGCCTAACAACGGATGCAGCATTCATCGGACGCATCCTCATTCACCCCGCCTTCCCAAACCACGGGACTTGGCAAGTCCCGCTCCTTGGGCTGGGCCATCGCGGGCCACAGACCTTTTCAAAGCTCCCCTCCTGTCAATCCTGCCAATCCTGGAATCCTGTCTAAATTCCCCGTCAATCTTCCCGAATCACACGTTAGGCAAGTTCATCACCTGGATGCGCTTTCACCAGCCTAACAAAAGATGCTGCAAGAGTCTATTCCTCCGCAGCCAGGGCATGGGCCTGCAGGTCTTCCAGGTTCACCCACTCGATGGCGGAGGAATGCGTGGCCTCCAGGCAGACTTTTGGGGCCACCCCGGCATCAAAGGCCTCTTGCCAGCGGGTCACGCACAGGCACCAGCGGTCGCCGGGTTTCAGGCCGGGGAAGTCCCATTGCGGGGCCGGGGAGCTGAGGTCATTGCCGCGCTCCCGGGAGAACTTCAAAAACTCTTCCGTCACCTGCACGCAGACGGTGTGCAGGCCCACATCCCCCGCGCCTGTGCGGCAGTAGCCATCGCGGTAAAAGCCGGTCATGGGCTGGCGGCAGCAGCATTGGAGGTCTTGGCCGAGGACGTTGGTAGGCATGGTAAAGAAAGGAAGAGGGGGTTGGGGCTGCCGTCACATGGCCTGGGCGCAGGCAGCGAAGACGGGGCGGGTTACTTGCTGTCCCAGATGAAGTGCTCCAGGCGGATGCGGGTGGCCAGCTCTTTCGCCTCAGCGGCGCGGTCACCGGAGGAGGCGGCCAGCTTTTCTGCCAGACGGGCGGCGGCTTCCCATTCTTTGGCGGCTTCCAGAAGCTCGATGCCGAAAAAGCCAGCCCGGTAGTACCAGCGGAATTCGGCCGGGTTAGCCGGGCCGGTAAAGCCGCTGGCCTGGACCACGTTGTAGCAGGCTTCGAGGGCCTCATTGGTCCGTCCCGCCGCGTTCAGCACCGCCGCCAGCGTGTAGCCCGCACGGGCGCTCCACAGGTAGGTCAGGTCATCCTCACGCAGGAGTTGGCGCAGCGTGGTCACGGCCTTGTCCAGTTGGGGCGGGTCGGTTTTTCCCAGCAGCATCAGGATCTCCGCCCGCTCGCAGGTGAGGGAGCGGTGCATGTCTTCGGGCAGGTTTTTCTCCGTCAGCAGACTGTCCAGCAGCTTCAGGGCCTCAGCCTCCTGGCCCGCGCGGCGTTTGGCCAGGGCCTGCTGCTGGCGGGCAGGGATGCTCAGGGGGCCGCCCCGCTCGGCGAGCTGCTGCCACAGGTCGATGGCAGACTCCCGGCCCTCATCGCTCATCATGGAGATAGCGGCCATGCCGGCAAAGTAGAGGGCGGTATCCGCATAGGCGGAGGTGGCGTACTTCTGGGCCACCAGCTCAAATTCGGTGCGTGCGGAGGCGAAGTTTTCCAGGCGGTAAAAGGCATCGGCGATTTTCATCCGCACGGAGGCCGCCTGGGCAGCCTCGGGCCATTTGAGGAGGAAATCGTTTCCGGCCACCGTCAAGGCTTTCAGTTGGCCCTGCTTGTCCAGCATCCACAGACGGGTGATGGCGATCTGCTGGAGCTGGCCTTCCGTGGCCCCAGGCAGCGCAGCGGCGGCGTTCAGACTGTTTTCACTGGCCGCAAAGTCCGTCGGGATCTGTCCCAGCAGGGTCTCCGCCAAGGCGATGTGGGCCTGCACGAGGCGGGGATGACCGCTGTGCTTTTGAATGAAGGCACGTAAGGCCTCAGCGGCGGCAGGCTGGCCACGTGCAGCTAAGTCCAGCGCCTGGTCCAATTCCAGATCTGCCGCCGTATCGCCCGTTTTGACCGTGGTGGCGGCCCCTGCGCTGACGATTTCCAACTGGCTGAGGAGGCTCTGATACAGCACGGCCTCCCCGGCCCGCAGGGCGGCCACCCCGGCATTGTAGAGCGCGGCCCGGCGTTCCGCCAGCGTCACAGCCACATTGGCGGCTGCCTGGAAAAGAGTGGCCGCCTGCGCATAGTCGCTGCGGGTGTAGGCAGTGCCGGCGGTGACAAAATCCACCATGGCCGACTGCCCTGCGCCGTAGCGCTGCCGCCACTGATTGGCCAGGGCGGTCACTCGAGCGTCCGCCTTCAGCGCCCCATACGTTTCCAGGGCAAGACGCATGGCCTCGGCCCCCTGGGGGTGCCCGTGGTGGAGCTGTACCATCGCCTCCAGCAGGCCCAGGCCTTCCATCATCCGCTTCTGGCTCAGCAGCCAGCGGGACATCAGCAGCATGGCGTGGCCACGAAAGGTCTGGGTGGAGGCCAGGGGCTGCAAGGCTTGGCGCTGCACCGTATTGCCCTCCGTGATCCAGCGCAGGGCGGCATCTGGTGGCAGTACATGCAGGGGATCGGACTCGATCGCCCGTGCCAGCAGGTCAAAGGCCTCGCTCCACAGCAGGCTGTCCGTCGTGTTGTCCAGAAATTGGACGAGGGCCTCGATGCACTCGGCGGGTCGGGCCTGGCGCAGGCGGGTTTCGGCCAGCAGCACCGCCGCCGCATGGTGTACCCGCTCCCCGCCGCCGGAGGAGGCCACCAGCCCGGTCAGGGCAGTCTCGGCCTCGGCATAGCGGGCCAGTTCCACCAGGGCACGGGCGCGCAGCAGGCTGGCCGTGGGGTCGGCCTCATTGGCGGACAGCTTGGCCAGATCGTCCAGGGCAGGCTGAAAGTTGCCGGAATTCAGATCCAGCTCATCCATCATCAGGCGGGCCCGGCGGGCCGTCTCCGGGGTGGCGGCGCGGCGCAGCATCACCAGCAGCTCGCGGGCCGGGGTCGTCTGTTGGAGGGCCAGCCACACCTGGGCCAGCAGCAGCTTTTCCTGGCTGGTGGCCTCCTCGCTTTGCAGGCGATCTTCCAACAACTGGCGTGCGGCATCCAGCTCCCCCGCCACCACATGGGCCTGGGCCTGCCAGAAAGGTTTGTTCGGCACCTGCTCCGCAGCCAGCAGGGCCAGGGCGGCCCGGCCATCCTTCGCCCGCACCCAGGACTCCACCGCCAGACCTGCCAGGGTCTGGCGGTCCGTGCGGCTCCAGCCTTTTTGCTCCAGCAGGCGCGTCGCCTTGGTAGCGGCGACACCGGGCAGACCATCGC
The DNA here is from genome assembly GCF_039542385.1 of Prosthecobacter algae. Taxonomy (NCBI): domain Bacteria; kingdom Pseudomonadati; phylum Verrucomicrobiota; class Verrucomicrobiia; order Verrucomicrobiales; family Verrucomicrobiaceae; genus Prosthecobacter; species Prosthecobacter algae. The sequence goes on from NZ_BAABIA010000013.1 coordinate 79,580, forward strand.
TGAGGGCCTGGTGGGCCAGGCGGTATTCGTTGTTGTCCTGCAATTCCTCCGCCAGCAGCGGCAGCGTGCTGACCCAGCAGAGGGCCTGGAGGCAGAGGAAATATCGTCGGGCGCGGAACATGCAGCCCCACGCTAGAGCAGGTGTGGCCAGTTTGCCAATGCGTTCCACCAGGGAAAGCACTGGCATGAAAGGTGGCGGTGGTTACTCGTCCAGGCCACGTTTGATCTTGTAGCGCAGGAAGGCGGCGTGGGCAGGCGCAGCCGTGAAGGGCGCGGCCTCCAGGCGGCGGCGGATGTCCTCGATCTCCGCATAGGCCACGGCCTGGGCGGCAGGCTGGTAAGCCCCATAGTTCACGATGCGCAGCAGGCGGTCCACATACTCGCTCTGCAGGGCCTGCCGCAGGCTGCCGGGGCCGGTGGCGGGATCATTGAGAAAGATGGCGTCCGTCAGGCGGTCCATCACCTGGGTCAGGGGCAGCTCATTGCCGTAAAGGGCGCTGTCCAGGATGCGGCGCTGGGTATCGGTGTGCAGCAGGTGGTCTAACAAAGACTTCTGCAAAAGGCCCACGCGGTCATGCAGACGGGGGTCCTCATCTTCCTTGCGGAAGTTAAAGCCGCGCCGCTGCTGCTGGAGGTGGGCCACCAGATCCGCCGGCACATTCCAGGCATCTGGGGCAAAGGCGTATTTCGCCAGGGCGTCCAGTGCAGCTTCTTGCTTGGCCTTTTCCACAGGTGTGTAGGGCTTCTTGTCCGGGGCCTGCCCCACAAAGGCGCGCTCCACATACACCCCGCCGACATAGCGTGACATGGAGACGAGCGCATCCGCCGATTCCCGCGTCAGGGTCACATAGGCCTGGGTCAGGCTCTGCCAGCTTTCGCCCTTGCGGGGCTCCTTGGTCAGCAGATCCGCCAGCCGCGCCTTCACCAGATCACAACGCTGGATACCGTAGGTGATCGGGTCGCCGCTCATGTCATAGATCATGGCGCGGGGATCGATACCCTTGCCCACCCGGCGCATGTCATCCGCATCATTGCCAAAGGCGAGCTCCGGCTGGTGGGAGCGGGAGGCGATTTTCTGCAGCCGCTTGTGTTCTTCCGACGGATCTTCCAGCGATTCGCTGTAGCCATAATCAATGGCCCAGTGGTCATACGGGCCGGGTTTGGTGATGTAGTATTCCCCCTGCGGCACGCCCTGCGGCGCGATGTTCGCCGGCATGTAGTCCATGACGGATCCCGTCAGTCCGGTCTTGGAGGTGATCTCCTTTTTGTGGATTTCATTCGCATCATAAAGATGGCTGGCGCGGAAGTTGTGGTTCAGCCCCAGAGTGTGGCCCACCTCATGGAGGATGAGCTTGATGAGGGCCTCGCGGGTCAGGTCCTTCATCTCCGTGTCACTGGCCCCGCGCAGGCGCAGCGCCGCACTGCCAAACAGCAGCCCCTGCTGGGCAAACTGGCCGTCCTGGCACAGGTGGGGATCTTTGCCCTGGAAGGTCGGTGCCTCCTTGTCTTCCGGCGTGGCCAGCCCCAGCTCCGTGAACACGCGCTGGCTGCGCAGGCGGTTGGTCAGGAAGCTGAACTCCAGCATGATGTCCGCACCCAGGATCTGCCCGGTGCGCGGGTTCACAAAGCTGGGGCCGTAACCGCCAAAGGGAGGATTGGGGGAAGAGGTCCAGCGCAGCACGTTGTAGTTGATGTCGCCCGCATCCCAGGTGGCGTTGTCAGGCTGTTGCTTCACCACGATGGCGTCCTTGAAACCTGCCGTTTCAAACGCTTGGTTCCAGCGCAGCGTCGCCTCGCGGATGAGGTCGCGCAATTCCACAGGCGTGGTGTTTTCGATCCAGAAGACGATGGGCTGCACAGGTTCGCTCAGCGCGGTGCCGGGCTTTTGTTTCACCAGGTTCCAGCGGTGGATGACATCGCGGAAGGGCGTGGGCTCCATGCTGGTCATGTCTGTCACCTGGGTGCTGAAATAGCCGATGCGTGCATCATCAAAGCGCGGTTTGAAATCATTCACCGGCATGCGGATGAGATTGTGCTGCACCCGGATGCTCACATAGCGCGGGTCCGTGATTTCATCCGCCGTCATCTTGCCGTCATTGGCCCAGGAAGGGGAGGTGTTTTCATAAACGTACTCCACCTGGATGGCCGTGTTGTCCTGATAACCATTGATGCGGTTCAGCTTCGTCTTGGTTTCAGAAAGCCTGCCCAGCACCGCCTTGCTGGAATCGCCGCTGGAGGGGTACTTCACCATCAGCAGGCTCTCGCGCAGAAACAGGTTCGTGGCGGAGATGAGGTAACCGTTCGCATCCTCGGCCACCACCGGCTCGCTGGAAAGGATGGCGTGGGAGGTGTTGGCCTTGGCTGCGCGGGCCAGGGGGCTCTGCGGATCAAAATAAAACGCGGTGTTTTCGGCGATGAACTCGATGCGGTCAAAGGTGCGGCCAATGCGGAAGATGCGCTCGCTGCCATACTGGCCGCGGTTGTGCCCGGCCTGGACCACCCCATCCATTGTCTGGTTGAAGTAGATGAACTCCGGCCCGATCTGGTCCTTCTTCACATACAGGTGCAGGGTGCCCTTTTCCCGGTCCAGGTAGAACTCAAACAGGCCCGTCACATGATGATGGCCCTTGGTGACTTCCGCCAGGGTCTTTTTCTTCACCGGCACCGCAGCCGTAGGGGGCGGGGTGGGCTTTGCGGGCTCCTCCGGTTTCTTTTCAGGCTCAGGCTTCTTCTCCGGCTCCGGTTTCGGGTCCGGTTTGGGGTCCGGCTTCGGATCGGGTTTGGGTTCCGGTTTGCCCGGGACAGGTGTGGGCGGTGCCGGCTTCGGGGCCGGTTCAGCAGCAAAGACGAGACCCGTCAGGCAGACTAGGGAGAGCGAAAGCAGGCGCATGGTGGGATGGAACGCACCAGCCTACCCCAGTCTTGGGCCGGGAATGCAAAATGTGTGTTCAGCCCAACCGCGCCTGTTCGATGAACTCGGCCACCAGTGCCAGGTCTTTGATGCCGGGGGCGGACTCCACGCCGCTGGCCACATCCACCCCGGCGGGTCGGGTTTGCTGCACGGCCTCACGCACATTGGCGGGGGTGAGGCCTCCGGAAAGGATGATCTTCTTCTCCGGGAACTCGTGCTGGGCGATCACGGCCAGCTCCCAGGGAAAAGTTTCCCCCGCGCCGCCATAAAGGCCCGGATTGTAGGCATCCAGCAAAATCGTTTCGCAGGGATACTCGCCGATCTGGGCCAGGGATTCCCGATTTTTCACCTGCAGGGCCTTGATGACGTGGGCCCCCGTCTCCAGCAGGCGCGCCACCTCGGCGGGGGATTCGTCCCCGTGCAGTTGCAGGATGTGCACCAGCGCCTCCTGGGTCAGTTGGTCCAGCAGTTCGCGCTCAGGATTCACCATCACCGCGATGAGGCAGGTGTCTGCATGGAGGGAGGGCAGCCACAGGGCGGCCTCGCCCACGGGGAGATAGCGCTTGGATTTCGGCCAAAAATTGATCCCCAGAGCATCGGCCCCCAGGCTGATGATGTCGCGGGCCTGCTGTTCCTGGGTGATGCCGCAGATTTTGACGGCGGGCGTGGAAGTGGCTTCAGGGAACATTCGGGGGCGGGGCAGGGGGGCTGAGAATAGGGGGCAGGGGCGGCAGCGTGTCTGGCAGCAGGCCCGTCGTCAGGGACAGCAGCAAATCCAGCTTGGGAGGATACGGCAGCACACCGCGAACGCGTGCACTTCGTGTCAAATTCGGGTGCGTGGCACTGTCCTCCCCGCGCACCATGAAGATCACCGGTGGGGCGGTGTGGCTGCCGGGATGGGCCAGCGGATAGGCCCGGCTGAGCAGGCTGTCCAGCAGGATGCCGCTCATGTCCGGCAGTGTCAGGGCGAAGATAAAAAGCTGGTAAGGCCGGCTCAGCGCCATCTCGAAGGCCCGTTCGGCCGAGGGGGTCTCATCTACCTGACAACCGCGAAAGGACACCAGCGCTTCCCGGATCAAACGGCGAAATGGCAGGCTCTCCTCCGCCAGCAGGACGCGCAGCGGGGCAGAAGCCGTGGGTAAAGAACTTTCCATTATCGAGAAGCAGGTTAAGATTCTCAGGTTTACAATCTCAATCAAGAGGCATAAATCATGCTGAGGAGGTTCATGTGCATTTTGCGCGAGCCTCGCGCCAGCCTGGGCACTACGCAACGACATGACTGAACTGATTTCAAAAGGAGGACCTCTGGTATGGCTCTTGATGGCCTGCATGGGGTTTTCCATCGCCATTTTCCTGGAGCGGCTCGCCTACTACCACCGCGTGAGCATGAACATCGGGGAATTCCTGGCCGGCCTGGCTGCCCTGATTCGCAAGCGCAACTACGCTGAAGCTTTGCAGGAAGCCCTCGCCACCCGCGTCCCGGCAGGCCGTGTCATCCACGCCGCCCTGCTGCGCCACCATGCGCCGCGCGATCAACTGAAGGAGATCGTCCAGGAAGCTGGCCAACTGGAAGTGCCCCGCCTGGAGCGCTACCTCGGCATCCTCAATGCCATCGCCCACGTCGGCCCCCTCGTCGGTCTGCTGGGCACCGTCATCGGCCTGCTCGACAGCTTTACCAACCTTTCCTCTGCCAACGGCGTCACCACCCCGGCTGAAGTTGCCCGGGGTGTTTACCAGAGCCTCATCACCTCCGCCCTCGGCCTCGTGGTCGCCATTCCTGCCTACCTCTGCTACGCCTTCCTCAGCGCCCGCTCCCGCTCCATCATGCATGACCTCGAGCGTGCTGGGGTGGAGATCGTCAACCTCATCGAAGACGCCAAGTCCACCGACAACATCGTGGAATTCCGCCAGGCTGCCGTGGAGGACACGGCGCATTCCCAGGTGAAAGGCCGCTCGCGCGGTCAGCGCGGCTGAGTTAAGATCACGCGGCACCCCACCTGCCAACGATGAAGCTCGAAAGCCATTTGCCGAGGCAAAGTCCCTGGCTCTACATCACGCCGCTGCTGAATGCCATTCTGCTGCTGCTGGTGTATTATTTGTTCAGCAGCGGTTTTGTCATTCAGTCCGGCATCACGGTGGAAAAGCCGCGTTCCTCCAGCCGCCTCACGGGTTTCGATCGCGCGCACATCATCACCATCGCCCCCGGCAATGAGGTGCCCATGTACTTCGATGGTCGCCGGGTCAATTTTGAAGAGCTCACCCAGCGCCTTGTGGATGGTCGGGCAGGGGAGCGCCGCGTCATCATCCACCATGATCGCCAGGCCCCCAGCGGCCGCGTGGTGGAGGTCATCAATCTGGCGCAGGAGCTCGGCTTCGAAGCCGCCCTTTCCACCACCCCCACGCCCGCGCCCCTGGTGCCATGAAGCACGAACGCGCCCTCATCTTTGACTGGGATTCGCACGATGGCAGCATCGTCCGCATGGGGCTGGCCCTCCTGGTCACCCTCGCCGCCCTGGTGGGCATGTTCATCGTCTTTCGCGTGGTCACGCCTGAGTCACGGCCGGTGGATGTTCGCCCCCAGCGTGTGCTCCTGCTGAACCCGAACGAGCCTGCCGAGCGCGCTCTCATTCATCAGGCCATGGACCGTAGCTTTGGCCTGCTGCCCTCAGAGACCTCCATCACCGGCCCGCTGAAGTCCCTGCGGATGCCTTCCTACTCTCCCAGTTATGCCAAACATGAGCTGCGGCTGAAGCCCGTGCCCTCCGGCCTCGCCGCCAGCAGCCAGGTACGCCCCTTTGCCCTGGACATGGATGTGCTGCCACCGCTGCCCGCCGCCCAGCCCCGGACGGCCGATGCCCCACCTGCTGCGCCCTCCGTCCTCCGCGCCGTCCCGGAAGGCCCCGTGGCCGCCCGCGCTCCCGCCCGGCTGGACATCCCCGGTGTGCCCCTGGCAGACATCACCCGCCCTCGTTTCCAGATCGCCATTGGCCGTCTCGGCCAGGTCATCGTGGCCCTGCCACTCAGCGCCTCCGATGATGTGGAGATTAACCAAAAGCTCCACCACGCCATCACCCAGATGCGCTTTGCGCCGGCGGACAAGGAAATGGAGTGGGGCCAGGTCTCCTTCCGTTGGGAGGTGAAGGCCCCATGATCGGCATCGGTCTCGCCCAGCTCATCATGCTGGTCATGCTCATCGGTGTCTCCAGCGTCTGCGCCCTCTGGTTTTACACCTTCTGGAGCGAACGCCGCCGCGAGTTGAAACGCCGCCGCATCGCCATCCTCTGCCGCATCTGTGGCTGCACCTACGCCATCCCAAAAAAGGGCAGCAGCATCACCGTCTGCCCCTCCTGCGGCAGCAAAAACGAACGCGGCGGCCTGCCTCCCATTTAGAGGAAGGGGACAGCTCTTCGCCAAAGACGGGTCTTTGCGCCCCTAACAAAAAAGACCCGGCCTCCGGGGGCCGGGTCTTCGCGAAATCCTTCTCCTCAGCCAGCTTATCGCTGGATCAGGTTTTCATTGTTCTCGAGCTGGAATCGCTCTTCCTTGATGGTCTCCGCGCTGCCATCCATCCGCACCACGCAGCGGGTCTGGCCTGCATAGGGTTCCGTGGCCAGGACGATGGCTCTGCTGGGCGCATCGGCGGTCAGCGTCGCATCGTAAAGCCACACTGGGGTGCCGCCTTCGCGGTTCAGCAGTTCCGCTCCATTTGGCAGGTCGCTCAGCGTCGGGGGCAGCGCACCGTTGTGTTCCGCCGCGTAGGCCCGCAGGGCCAGCACGATCTCGCGACCTTGGGTGGAAGCCTTCATCTGGTTGGCCTTCACGCTCATCAGGTTAAACGTCGGCACCGCCAGCGAAGAGAGGATGGAGAGAGTGGTGATGGAGGTCAGCACCGAGGTGTCGCTCAGCGGGAAGGCCAAGTTCGCCAGGCCTAGCGTGCCATCCGGCAGGTTGGCCATGCAGCCCGCCTGGCCGTGGCCCAGGTAGGGTGTCAGAAAGTCCAGCCCCTTGTTCACCATGTCCTTCATGGACTGCGGCTCGGTGGAAACTTCCATGCCCTGTCTTGCCAGGCTCTGCAGCGTCTTCAGCAGCACCGGGGACAGATACACCGCTGCGTTGCCCTCCTGGGGCATGCCCGTCCACGCGGTCTTGAATTCCGCATCGGTGGTCAGCAGTTCCTTGCCTTCCAGCGCCTTCTTCAGAAAGCTGGCCCGCGTGGCCAGCATCAGCCGGTCCGCCTTGCTGTCAAAGCGCAGCATCGGCTGGAAATCCATCGGCGCAGGGCCCACGGCTGCCTTGAAAGTGATGGTCAGCACCCCGTCCTTGTCCACCACCTCCACAGGGATGGCAGGATTGCTCAGCATCGGCAAAAACTGCTGCTTCAGCGGCTCCAGCAGCCAGCCCAGGCGATCCGCCACCAGCAGGGCATCCAGGCCCGGCACCGGCACTTCGGCCCCCGGCAGCGGCAGTTGCTGGTCTGGATACACCTGGATGAACAGGCCCAGGCGGGCATCCAGTTTTTCGATGAGTTCACGCTTGGTGATCCCCAGCATCGGCACCGGCTCATTCAGCGGGGCCTCCACATTCGCACGCCCCTGCTCAGGCATCATGGCGATGAAGCTGGCCAGGGAATCCTTCGCCACCGACTTCAGGTGCAGCGGGATTTCCAGCGCCAGATCCGTGCCCTTCGGGGCCGTTTGCAGGATCATGAAAGGCTCCGCTGGGCCGCCATTCAGTGTCATCAGGCCCTTGCGCCCATCTGGAGTCAGGGCAAACGAGCGGGAGTGGTACAGCCCCGAGTCCATGCGGCGCGAGCTGGATCCCAGCGCCTTCACATTGTCCAGGCCGAAATCCTGGAACAGCTTCACAAACGAAAAGCTCGTCGGCAGCTCCTTGCGCTGCTCCGGCGGCAGGTTCTTGACGGCATCGTCCAGCATCATCGCGATGGCTTCCATCAGCCCGGCCTTGTCCGCATAGTTAAAGGAAGAGCCGCCCACTTCCAGGTGCGAGGCCACCTTCATGAAATAGGGCGAGGCATGGCTGGTGATCAGCGGCACGCTGGGCACTGCCGGTGTGGTCGATGCCACCGGGGCGGCGGCTTGCGGGGCTTTGTTGCACTGGGCCAGCAGGCATACTGCGGCGAGGCTGAGGAGCGGTGTTCGTTTCATGCGGGAGTGTGGACTGACTAATGAATGCCCTTATCCTTCCCTCGGAGTTACAGAAAGTAGAATTTTCTGCTAAATTTCCATCCGCACCTTTTTTACAGCCCCAGCTCTAGCTGCGCCACCGGGGCAAAGCTGCGCCGATGTTCCGGGCAGGCCCCCAGCCGCTTCAGCGCCTCCTGGTGCCGGGGCGTCGGGTAGCCCTTGTGAATCTCAAAGCCGTAGCCCGGATACTTCACCGCCATCTCCACCATCAGCCGGTCGCGGCTCACCTTCGCAATGATGCTTGCCGCTGCGATGGAGTAGCTCAGGCTGTCGCCCTTCACCAGCGCCACATGCGGCACCGGAAAGTCGCGCACCGGCTTGCCATCAATCAGCGCCGCGCAGGGCCGAGGATCCAGCGCCAGCGCACAGCGGCGCATGCCCAGCCACGTGGCCTGCAGGATGTTGATGCGGTCGATCTCCGCCACCCCGATCATCTCGCAATGCCAGCGGATCAGCGGATTGCCCGTGATCTCCTCATACAGCCGCTCGCGTTTCTCATGCGAGAGCTGCTTGGAATCATTCAGCCACGGGTGCTCAAAGTCTTCCGGCAAAATCACCGCCGCCACGGAGACCGGGCCCGCCAACGGTCCGCGCCCTGCCTCATCAATGCCCGCAATCCACCGGTGGCCGGCGGCCCGGAGGCGGTTTTCGTGATCGAGCGTGGGCATGGGATAGCGTGGGAACTCCCGCCTTATGCCAAACAGATCAGGAAAAGTCAAAATGTGGTGACTATGCCGTGCAAAGCCGCCTTCCTCGCACGGTATCCTCTTTCCATGAGAAACCTTCTCCTCGCCTTTGGTCTCCTCGCCTCGGCCCTCAGTGCCCAGACACCCGCGCCCACCTCCACCATCAAGGCGGGCTTTGCGGAGCGGGACATCACCCCCGGCATCGGCATGGAGCAGCCCGGCGGTTATGGCAAATCCTACCACCTGACATTCCACGATGCCTGCAAGGTGCGCGTCGCCCTCTTTGACGATGGCAAAAAGAAGGTCGCCCTCATCGGGCTGGATACCCTCGTCGTGCCGCGCCAGGTGGTGCTGGATGCCCGCGCTCGCATTGAAAAAGAGCTCGGCATCCCTGGCGATTGCGTCATGGTCGGTGCCTCCCATTCCCACTCCTCCGGCCCCGTGGGCATGGTGCTGCCGGGCGAATATGATGCCGCCTCAGACCTGGTGAAAAAGCTCGCCTATGAGGAGTCCTCCTGCGCCGATGCCGGCTTCCTCCTCCGCGTCACCCATGAGATCGTCGAAGGCGTCCGCGCCGCCTCCCTGGCCCGTGTGCCCGCCCAGCTCAGCTTCGGCTTCGGCCATGAGGACAAGGTGGCCTTCAACCGCCGCCTGCGCATGAAAAACGGCCAGAGCTGGAGCCACCCCGGCCCCGGCAATGCCGACATCATCGAATACGCCGGGCCCATTGACCCGCAGGTCGGCGTCATCGGTGCCTGGGATATGCAGGGCCAGCTCCTCGGCGTCATGGTCAATTACGCCTGCCATGCCACCACCAACCCCGGCGGCATCTCGGCCAACTGGATCTACTACCTGGAAAAAACCATTCAAGGTGCTCTCGGTTCCAAAGCCCCCGTCGTCTTCATGCAGGGTGCCTGTGGCGATGTGACCCAGGTGGACAACCTTAGCACCGCCCGCCGCCCCGGTCCGGAGGAGTGGGCACAGCTCGTCGGGGGCCGTGTCGGGGCCGAGGCCCTGAAAGTCCTCTTCACCAGCCCGCGCGGCACCGCCGCCGTGCTGGACAGCCGCCAGAAAGTGCTCTCCATCCCCCGCCGCAAGCCCGCCCCTGAACGCGTGAAAAAGAGCCTCGAAATCGTCCAGGCAGGCAAGCCTAAGGGCGACACCTCCGGCTGGATCTTTGCCAAGGAAATCGTCATGCTCGACCACCTCTGCCAGGTCACTCCCAAGGTGGACACCGAAGTGCAGGTTATCCAGGTCGGCCCCGCCGCCTTCGTCAGCAACCCGGCCGAATACTTCGTCCAGTTCGGACTCGACATCAAAAAAGGCAGCCCCTTTCCCTTCACCTTCCCGGTGGAGCTGGCCAACGGCATCGTTGGTTATGTCCCCACCGAGGAAGCCTTCGGCCCTCACGGCGGCGGATATGAAACCCGCCTCACCGCTTACAGCAATCTGGAGATCACCGCCGGTCGCCAGATGGCCGAAACCGGCATCGCCCTCACCCGCGAGATGACCCCCACCCCCGCCCCCGAAGCCCCCAAAGCCATCTTCGGCAAACCCTGGACCTACGGCAACGTCCCGCCGGAACTGGAGTAGGTACCGTTAAACATCATTGGTTAGACCCGCGCAGCAGGCGGCCCAAAAGTAGCCCGCACAGTCCCTGTGCGGAAAGCCGCGCCGAATGCAAACAGATCAGCGAGCTAATAAACCCACATGCCCCCCGTCTTGATCACACCTCCAGTCAACCCACCACGCGAAGCGTCCTGGAGTGCGGTGGGAAGCGCTCAAGCGCCACACCGCTCCTTGCGGCGACTCCAGGTGCCCTCCACCCAACCGCCCCGAGCGTAGCCGCTTGAACGGTAGCCCGCACAGTCCCTGTGCGGAAAGCAACGCCGAATGCAAACAGATCAACGAGCTAAAAAGCCGCATTCCCCAAACCCCGCAGCCAAAAGGTAGCCCGCACAGTCCCTGTGCGGAAAGCCACGCCGAACGCTAACAGATCAACGAGCTAATAAAACCGCACGCCCCAAGCCCCGCAGCCAAAAGGTAGCCCGCACAGTCCCTGTGCGGAAAGCCGCGCCGAAAGCAAACAGATCAACGAGCTAGCAAAACCGCATGCCCCAAATCCCGATCATCCACACCGTGTGTGGAGAAGGGATCGCCTGGGACGTCGCACTAGGGCAGAGGCATTTCTTGAGTCACGATGGGCAGGGGCGGCGGCAGGATGTGGCGGCTCTTCAGGTGAGCGCGGAACTGGGCCAGCGTGGTGCTGCCTGCGGCGATGGCCACCAAATAGGGGGCGTATTGCTGGATCGCGGTGACGGCGTGGCCGACAGCGTCGATCGCGATCTCTGGGGGGAGATCGGGTGGGGAGGTCAGCAGGCCGCACTGGAGGTAACAGACGCCCTGTTCCACATCCAACCCGTAGGAGCAGACGGGCAAGAGGCGATTGATGATGAAAACGGCCTGCATGAAGTCGGGCATCCGCTCCGCCGGGATCTGGAAGGGCAGGAGGGCGGAGCCGTGGAGGAGCTCCACCACGGTGGGCTCTTGCGGGCTGTAACCCTGCGTGGCGAGCAGTTCCGTAAGGCTGGTGAAACTGAGGGTGATGATCTGCTCGCCCTGCCACACATCCGCGACGACGGCCACCGTCTCCACGCTCACGCCGGGCTGGGCCGGGGTGTGGATCACGGGTTCGTCAGATTCGGTAGTGAGGATGGCGGCGAGGCGGCCGAGGCCGGTGGTAGGAGTCGACATGCGGGTGGTGGGAGAAAGGGTCTGAAGCTAGAGTGAAACGGGGCGAAAACGGGGGGCCGTGGGGTCACTTCATGCGCACGTGGTTGCGCAGGGAATCCTGGCCCGCCTTTTGCACATTTTTATCCGCGTGCATCTGGGAGTTCACCACTCGCACAATGTCCGCATCCTTCATCCCCAGTTGCCGCGCCAGCTTCACGCTGGCGGCCTCTTCAGGCAGGTCTGCTGCGATGATGCCGTGGCCATTGCGCTGCCCGGCGGCCTGGAGGCAGTCTTCTTTGAGGCGGTTGGCAAAGGCCTCAGCCGCAGCGCCGCTGTCGCGGGTGATTTTCTTGATCCCGCAGCACCTTTGCAGCTCTTTCATGGTAAGGATGTCAGGGGCCGCATTGCCCGGAGGCATGAGGCCGTGCTTGTCCGAGAATTTTTGCAGGGAGATGATGGTTTTCACATCGCTGGTGGTGAGGGTCACTTCGCGTGCGGAATTCATCTTGGCTCGCACGGAGTCTCCTTTGTGGACGGCATTCGAGTCCAGCACGATGCCGCGTTTGCGCTCTTGGTAACAATTGGTTAGGCCTTGATGCACGGCCTGGAGATTGGCCTTCACACTATCGGTGACAAATTTACCCAATTTCCCAGCCGCCTCGATCCCGGCCCCGGCGACTTTGGCATTCACGGCGAGATAGGCGGCCCCGGCCCCTGCAATGACGGCGGTGGCGTGGCCGACTTTGGTGTCGTTGTACTTCGTCTGGGCTTGGGACATAATCTCGCCTGGGGAGGGGAGCGACCTGAGCGCTTGGCCGGCGGACTTGACCAGATCGGCGGCTTTATCCATCACGGCATTCACCTTCATCCCCGCTTCGATGACCATCTGGTTATTCTCCAGGTCATTGTTGATGCGGTTTTTCAGCTTACCCACGAAGTACTTGTCCTTTTCGTTATCCACGGTTTCGAGAAGGGCCTGTTTGTATTCCTTGTTTTCCAGCTTGGTAATGTTGGGCAATTCCTTCATCCCGTACTTCTCCAGCTTGGAGAGGGCTTTCTCGGTATCGGCAACACTTTGCTTCATGCTTTTGCTGTGCGCGTGACGGCCCACATCGTAAACGACGACCCCCACGGAGGCTCCCGTGGCCACAAGACCCGCACCGGTGGCGACAGCGCCCGTCGCGGTGGCTACGATGGCGGCGGGGGCGGCCCCAGCGCCAAAGGTGCCGGCCCCCATGGCCCCAGCGACGACAGCGGCGGACCCCGCCACAACGGTGGCTCCACCGGCCACAGCGGCACTGGCCCCCGCGACTGCGGCTAGGGTGTGGTGCACCTGGTTTTTAGTCTGTTTCATCTCCACGCGTTTGGCGACGGCGGCCAGGGCATCCTCCCCACTCAGGTAAGCGGCGCTCCGGGCATCGTGGGCATTCTTTTTCACGTCTCCTGCCTTGTGCGCCATCAGGCCCTCCCGCACGGCGGTGGCCGTGCCGGTGACCACGCGCGTAGCCCCCAGGGGGATATTCACCGCTCCGCCCACCATGCCCACGGCACTCACGGCCGTGGCCCCTGCATCCGCCGCGACGACTCCCACCTTCGTCGCATTCACCGCCAGATTCGCCCCCGCATCCACCGTCGCCCGCAGCTTGTCCCCACCGTCCATCAGGTGCTGCCCGCGTGTGTTGCGCAGGGAGGTGGCCAGGTCGGCCTGAATTTGCGTCGCATGCAGCGTCTGGATTTCGGGGGACGCCAGAGTGTTATTAATGTCGTCGTTGATCCTATCCATGCGCAGTCGCACCTCCGCCAGCTTATCCGCCACTTGGTCAGCGGCCACGCCCAGTCGGCTGGGATTGTCCACGAGCAGCTTTTCCGTGATCCGTGCCTCCTGCAGCTTGGTGGAGCAGTAGTCCAGGTGCTCGATCTTCTCGGCCACTTTCGGGTCCTTTTCCAGCTTGGCCAGATCCTTCTTCAAGGCTTTGGCATCCCACATCTTGCGTTCGTCGGCCATCCACTTCAGATCCATGACGGCAGCAAAAGCCAGCGAGCCCGCGCTCCCCGCACTCCCGCCTAACGGAGTGAGCACTGGCGGTAGGGAAGAGGAGGCAGAGGAGTCAGCGGCTTTCATGACCTCCTGGGTTAGTCTTTTAAGAGAGGAGTGTGACGAGATAATGGGCAACATTTCCGAGAATCACAAAAAACGTGCCCCAGAGCCGCAGCCAAAAGGTAGCCCGCACAGTCCCTGTGCGGAAAGCCGCGCCGAAAGCGAACAGATCAACGAGCTAACAAAGCCACATTCCTGGAACGCCGCAGCCAAAAGGTAGCCCGCACAGTCCCTGTGCGGAAAACCACGCCGAACGCGAACAGATCAACGAGCTAACAAAACCGCACGCCCCTAACCCCCCCGTCATCAGTGCACCTCCACTCAACCCACTGCGCGAAGCGTCCCGGAGTGCGGTGGGAAGCACTCAAGCGCCACACCGCTCCTTGCGGCGACCCCAGGTGCCCTCCACCCATCCGCCCCGAGCGTGCAACGAACAACCCACATCCCCAGAACAGGATGCCAGCGACATTCCCGCACTGATTATGGTTGGAGTAAGCCTGTCTTTGACGGCCTGAATTTTCATGTCCTGTGAATCCTGCAAATCTTGTTAATCCTGTCTAAATTGCCCCGATGGCTTCTCCCATCATCGCCAGCTTCACGATGAACGGTTCATTCCCTTCAATCATCCCACCTTGACGGCACGCTCCTTGCACCCAGGTTGTCCCCATGAACCGGCGCGGTCTCCTCACTGCCATGCTTGCGACGGCGCTGCCGTTGCGGGCGGCCTTGGGGGAGCGGCGGTTGGGCCTGGCGATCGCCTCCTACTCCCACCGCTGGCGCGGGAAGTACTCCAGCTTCAAGGTGCCGCCTTTTGCCCACGCCCTGGATGTGATGGACCACATTCGCGGCCTGGGATTCGGTTCCCTCCAAATTGGTGTCGAAGGCTGGACGCTGGACTTGGCCAAACAGGTCCGGCAGACCTGCGAATCCTACGACATGGCCATCGAAGGCAGTGTGAAACTGCCCGCAAACGCAGGCGATGTGGGCCGCTTTGAGCGGGAACTGCGCACCGCCCGCGAGGCCGGGGCCATGGTCTTTCGTACGGCCCTGGGCGGCAGGCGTTATGAGGTCTTGGCGCGCCGGGCCGACTTCGAAGCCTGGAAGGTAGCCGCGCTGAAATCCATCACCCTGGCCGAGCCCGTGGCGCGCCGACTGCAGGTGCAGATCGGCATCGAAAATCACAAGGACTGGGAGCTACAGGAACTGGTGGCGGCGTTAAAAGCCGTGGCCAGCGAGCACATCGGCGCCTGTGTGGATACCGGCAATAGCCTTGCCCTGCTGGAAGATCCGCTGGCGGTCGTCGAGGCCCTAGCCCCCTACGCCGTCACCGTGCATCTGAAGGACATCGCCGTGCGCGACGATGAAGATGGCTTTCAGATGCGCGAGGTGCCGCTGGGGCAGGGCAGCCTAGACCTGCCACGCATGATCAGCCTCCTGCTCGCCGCGCGCCCCGGCCTGCGCTTCCACCTGGAGCTGATGACCCGCGACCCGCTGGAAATTCCCTGCCTCAAGGAAACCTACTGGGCCACCTTTCCCGACAAGCCGGGCCGCGACCTCGCCCGCACCCTGACCTGGGTCCGCGAACACCGCACCGCCACTTTGCCCAGGCTCGGTGAACTCTCGCAGCTCGCCCTGCTGACGCTGGAAGAAGAAAACATCGTCAAGTCCATGGCCACCGCCACCAAGATCCTGGGCTTCAAATAGCCCCCGCCTGGAAACGTAGGCTGGATGTGTTCGGCGCAAAGGCAGCCCGAAGCCCGCAAGCCACCCCTTTCTTTTGCTCGCCATCGTCATCGGTAAATGATAGAATACACCATTCGTTTTGACGCTGGCATGACCACTCCCTTTCACCGCTTGTTTCTGGGACTCCGCGTGTCCTTTTTTGCATCCGCAAACGAACCCGCGTTCCGCTTCAAAAATCCCCATGGGGAGACCATGGGGAAGGAAATCCCCATCCCATCCCCATCGCAAGTCGTTGGTCCATCGTGGGTTAGGAGGCTTCACCCCCAAATGGGGAAAAAACTGCGTCTCCCCATTCCCCCCATCATGGGGTTTCCCCCACGCGCTGTTTTTTCCTGGGCAGACGATGTTTGCCTGCCTTCCCCCGCAATCTGCGTTGACTCCGCGTCCGATAAGTACATGAGATGATTTCCGCCCACGCCGTGCCTGCCTCATCCTCCATCCTTTCCCTTTCCACCTGCTGGAACAGTCATCGCCACACCGAGGGTCGCGAGCTGGCTGCCGAGGCGCGGGAGCTGGGCTTTGAATGGATCGAGATCAGCCACGGCACCAAGATCTCTCTCCTGCCCGGATTGCTGGAGGCCGTGGCCGCAGGCGAGATCAAGGTCAGCAGCCTGCACAACTTCTGCCCGCCGCCGGTGGAGGTGATGATGGATGCGCCGGATGTGTACGAGTTCACTTCTGAAAAGGCCTGGGAACGCGAGCGCGCCATCTCCCTGACCAAGAAGACCCTGGCCATGGCGGCCCGCTTTGGCACGGACCGCGTGGTGATTCATCTGGGCTGCGCCAAGGTACGATCCCTCACGGAAAAGCTGGAGGCGATGACCCTCGCCGGGCAGCTTTATTCACGAGACTACTGCAACCTGAAGCTGGATCTCGTGGCGCAACGGGATAAGGCCAGCGCACGGGCCCTCGACCATGTGCGTGCGGCCCTGACGGAGCTGCTGCCCCTTTGTGAAAAGGAAGGCGTGAAGCTGGGCATCGAGACCCGCAGCCACTACGAGCAGATCCCAAATCAACGCGAGATGGTGGCGCTGCTGGCCGAATATGCGGACTGCCCCTGGGTGGGTTCCTGGCATGACTTCGGTCACGTGCAGCGTCAGGCAAATCTGGCCCTGGTGGATCATGCTCTCTATTTGTCGCAAACTGCTAGCCGTCTGCTCGGTTGCCATGTGCATGACGTGCTTTGGCCGAAGAAAGATCACCGCGCACCGCTGAGTACAGGCGGCGTCGCTTTGGCTGAATTGCTGCCTTTGGTGCCTGCGGGCGTGCCTTTGGTGTGGGAACTCAGCCCCGGAAACAGGCGGCAGGATGTGGTGCAGGCGCTGGCCTTGTGGCGTGAGACGTTTCCGGCCTAACGAAAAAGATTTATACGGGATTGTGAAAAAGCACGTGGGCCTTGGCGTTGGTTTGTACATGAAACGCATGCGTCCTTTCGCTCTGCTCAGCCTCCTCCTCATCACCGCGTCCGCCCAGGCCGCCGGGGATGCCACCTCCGCCGCCCGTGCCATCGACGCCCTGCTGGAGAAAGACTGGAAGAAGAGCAACGTCAAAGGCAACCCTGAGGTGGACGACAACACCTTTGTCCGCCGCATCTATCTGGACATCACGGGCCGCATCCCCACCACCCGCGAGGCGGAGACCTTCCTGAGTTCCCAGGCCCCGGACAAGCGCGCCAAGCTCATCGATCATCTTCTCGCCACCGAAGGCTACGTGCAGCACTCCTACAACTACTGGGCCGATGTGCTGCGCACGCAGACCAATGGCAACCAGACTGGTGCCATCACCGGCGCGGCCTATTCTAACTTCATCAAGGAGAGCCTGCGCAAGAACAAGCCCTATGACCAGTTCGTTCGCGACATGGTCGCCGCCCAGGGCGAGGCCTGGGACAATGGGGCCATCGGCTATTACATGCGCGATCGCGGCATGCCGCTGGACAACATGGCCAACACGGCCCGTGTCTTCCTGGGCACCCGTGTGGAGTGCGCCCAGTGCCATAACCATCCGTTCGACAAATGGACGCAGATGCAGTTCTTCCAGATGGCCGCCTTCACCTATCCGGTGCAGACCAATGACTATTACGGCGGCAGTTCTGAAGGCGCACGCCAGATGCTGCGCGACCGGGAAAAGGCCGCCCGCGACAAGTTCGTGATGCCGGTCATGAACAAGAAGATGACCGCCGAAGAGCGGGCACGGGCCAAGCGTGATGCCGAGCAGATCGGCAAACAGGCCCGTCTGGCCGGCGAGGCCGTGCGCAAGGAGAACCGCTATGTGGAAGAGGCGCTCACCGATGTGCGCAACCTCATGCGCTACACCTCGGTGAACTACCAAGACACCCGCAAGCTGACCCTCCCGCACGACTATCAATACAGCGATGCCAAGCCGCGCTCCCGTGTGGAGCCCGCCACCATGTTTGGCCATGCCGCTGAGGTGAAACCCGGCGAGACCCAGCTCCAGGCTTACGCCCGCTGGATGGCCTCCAAGGACAATGACCGCTTTAACAAGGTCATCGCCAACCGCCTGTGGAAGCGCGTGTTTGGCCTGGCCCTCATCGAGCCTTTGGATGAGATCATGGACTCCACGGTGCCGATGAACCCAGAACTCCAGGCCCACCTGGAAAAGCTGATCGTGTCCCTGAACTATGACATGAAGGCCTACCTGCGGGTGCTTTACAACACCAGCGCTTATCAGCGCCAGGTCACCCGCGAGGAGATCGCCCCTGGTATCGTCTATCACTTCACCGGCCCCATCCTGCGCCGCATGACGGCAGAGCAGATGTGGGATTCGTTCGTGACGCTGATCAACCCCAACCCTGACATGCCGAACGAGCCCCTGCGCGAGGCTTTCAACAACCGTATCTTGGGAGCCAAGAAGATCAGCGATTCCATGGAAGCCCTGACACCTGAACAAGTGCTGGCAGGGGCAGAGAAGTCCGGCAAGAAGTACAAGGAGCAGGCCGAGACCGTCCGCGACCTGCAGACGAAGATCTCTGAAGCCCGGGCCAAGGAAGACAAAGAAACGGTCACCAAGCTCCGTGACCAGCTTTCCAAGCTCCAGCGCGAGACCCGCACCTCGGTGAACCAGAACCTCATCCTGCCCGGCATGAAGAAGCTGGCCTCCGACCTCGGCGTGGTGCCTGCGGTGCTCCAGCCCGGTGGCAAAGACGGCGCCCAGGTGGTGGCTGCCAGCGGCGGCATGGACATGATGATGATGGCCTCCATGGCCGATGGCGATGTGAAGGACAAGATCTTCCTCCCTGGCTATGACACCCCTCGCAAATCCCGCGAAGAGGAAAAGGCCGCCCAGGCCGCCCGCGAGGAAGTCTGGAAAGAGGAGGCCAACTTCTACGGCCTACCCGAGAAACAGCAGCGCGACTACTTCCGCGCCCGTGCGGAGCAGATCCGCAACTGGGTCCGTTCCGCCGAGCTGGAAAGCCCCGCCCCGCGTGGCCACTACCTGCGTGAGTTTGGCCAGAGCGACCGCGAGTCCATCGAGAACGCCAACCACGAGGCCAGCGTGCCCCAGGCCCTGGCCATGATGAACGGCCAGCTCATGCCGCAGATCCTGCACCGCCACAGCCAGCTCATGCTCACCGTGGCCAAGGCCCAGTATCCGGATGACAAGGTGGAGGCCATCTATAAGACGGTGCTCTCCCGCAAGCCGACCGTGAAGGAAAAGGAAGTGTGGATGAAGGCCCAGGAACAGGGGCTGACCACCATCGAAGACCTCGTCTTCTCCCTCCTGAACACCCAGCAGTTCATTTTCATTCAGTAATCCAGCCTCTTCAGCCACCCTTTAGCCGCCTACCCGTATGCGCCAAGAACTCACCCAAAAACTCCTCCGCTCCGGTGAAATCAGCCGCCGCGACTTCGCTGCCAAGACCGCCTCCTCCCTCCTCGGGGTGGGCCTCCTGGGCAGCTACATGAACGGCAAGTCCTACGGAGCTTTTGAAAACTCCTCGAAGCTGAAGCAGGTGGCCACGGCGAAAAACGTGATCTACCTCTACATGTCCGGCGGCCAGAGCCACATGGACACCTGGGATCCGAAGGAAGGCGTGGAAACCGCCGGGCCGACGAAGCCGATCAAGACCAGTGCCGACGGGGTGCGCATCTCCGAATACCTGCCGCTGAGCGCCCAGCAGATGCACCACGCTTGCGTCATCAACAGCCTCACCTCCACCCAGGGCGCGCATGAGCAGGGGAACTACATGATGCACACCAGCTATGACCTGCGTGGCACCATCCGCCACCCGGCCATGGGCGCGTGGCTGAACGTCTTCCAGGGCGGCGGCAACAGCACCCTGCCTAACTTCGTTTTCATCGGCAACGACAGCCGCCACCCCGGCTCCGGCTTTTTCCCTGCCCAGTTCAGCCCGCTTTACGTCAACAATCCTGAGAACGGCCTCAAGAACGTCAAGCTGCAGCCCGGCCTCACCGAGGACCGCTTTGTGAAGCGCATGAACCTGGCCGATGAACTGGACCAGGACTTCCGCAGCACCTTCCAGCACCGCAATGTGAAGGCGTATAGCGACATGTATGACAATGCCATGTCCATGATGAAGTCCGAAGACCTGAAAGCCTTCGACCTCACCGAGGAGCCTGAGGACCTGCGCAAGGCCTATGGCAAAGAAGCCTTTGGCCAGGGCTGCCTGCTGGCCCGCCGTCTGGTGGAGCGCGGCGTGCGCTTCGTGGAGGTGAGCCTGGGCGGCTGGGACACCCATGCGGCCAACTTCGTGCGCGTGCCTGAACTCTGCGACACCCTGGACAAGGGCCTCGCCACCCTGCTGCAGGATCTCAATGCCCGGGGCCTGCTGAAGGACACCCTGGTGGTCCTGACCTCCGAATTCGGCCGCACGCCGGACATCAACCAGAACGTCGGCCGCGACCACTATCCGAAAGCCTTCTCTGCCGTGCTGGCAGGGGGCGGCATCGCCGGGGGCATGACCTATGGCAAAACCGACAAGGAAGGCCGCGAAGTGGCCGAGAACAAGGTGCAGATCGCCGATTTCAACGCCACCATCGCCTATGCGCTGGGCCTGCCGCTGGATCAGGTGATTTACAGCCCCAGCAAGCGCCCCTTCACGATTGCTGACAAAGGACAGCCCATCACCAGCGTCTTTGCCTAAAAGTCTTTTTTCAGGATGCCCTGTGTTAGAAGCCAATCCCAAAAGGATTGGCTTTTTTCTTGCTTTAACGCCTTCTCCACAGCCGCTGTGAAGAAACTGTTGTCAACCGAGCTTTTTCGGCTTTTTCCCGCTACCGCTTTTGGCCGCAAAAGTTACCAAAAAATAATGTTGGTTAGACTGAAATGTTGGCACGGTTCTCGATATTGCATTTTGCCTGAAATGAAACTTTGGGTTTACAGCCTGCATTTCGAAGCGGGGGCGAAGAGGCCATTTTGCCTCCGGGGAGATACTACACAGGGGTTAATAGGTCTTTGGGGAATGGTGTGTAAGTCGTTGATGATGAATGGATTGAGTGCTTGTGATGTCTTTAGTGAGGTCTAAAGGCGGTGGAAAAGCGGGAAACTGCATCGGTGACGGATTCGTTTCGTTCCTCTATGGCGAAATGCCTGTTCCACGCCTGATAGCAGGCTGAAAAGACGCTTAAATCCTATTCATTCAGGGGGTGATTGAGGCGGGGTGAAAAAACGGGGGTTTTAGCTGTTGTTTGTGGATTGTGAATAAGCTGTGAATTGATGGGATTAACAGCGCCTGGTTTTGGGGAAAAGTGGGCGGTTGCTCTTGGGGCAATTCTCCCCAGATTGTTCACACTCAACCATGAAACGCTGGCGCATCGCAGGGATTAATTTTGAACATTTTCACATGGGCGACCTGCTGCGGCAGTCGTTCGGGCACCCCTCGGCGGAGATCGTGGGCATCTGCGATGAGCAGCCGGAGCGAATGACGGAGGCGGCGGCGAATTTCGGGCTGGGGGCGGATCAGGTCTTCACAGACTACCGTGCCTGCCTGGAGGCGACGAAGCCGGACATCGTGGTGCTGTGCCCGGCGGCTTCCCGGCACGGGGAGTGGGTGGCCAAGGTGGCCCCCTATGGGGTGCACATTTTGATGGAGAAGCCCTTTGCAGCCTCGCTGGCAGAGGCGGATGCGATGGTGGCGGCGATGCAGCCGACGGGGAAGGTGCTGGCGGTGAACTGGCCGCTGGTATGGGATGCGGGGCAGCAGACGGCGCATCGGCTGATCCAGGAAGGGCTGATCGGCGAGGTGCGGGAATTCCATCATCATGGGGGCAACCGGGGGCCGCTGTGCCATGGGGCGGACAAGGCGGAGCACGAGCCGACGGCGGAGGAAAAGGCGGCGAGCTGGTTTTACAGTCGGGAGCAGGGTGGGGGATCGCTGCTGGACTACATGGGCTACGGGGCCACGCTGGGGACCTGGCATCTGGGCAGCCAGGTGCCGCAGGAGGTGACCTGCACCTGGGACCACCCGAACGGGCTGGAGGTGGATGAGCACAGCGTGACGGTGATCCGCTACGCCAAGGGGCTGAGCAAGACGGAGACCCGCTGGGGGACTTTCACGGATCCCTGGACGCACCAGCCGCAGCCGAAGTGCGGTTTTATCCTGCGGGGGTCTGCGGGCACGATCTCCTGCTACGACTATGAGAAGACGCTGTGGGTGCAGACCCGGGCGCGGCCAGAGGGGTATGCGGTGCCGGTGGATGTGATCTCCGCGCCGAACCGGAACCCGATTGAGCACCTGATCCATTCCCTGGAGACGGGGGCCCCGTTGATCGGGCCGCTGACGCTGGAGGTGAGCCGCATCGGCCAGCAGATCGTGGACACGGCGTATCAAAGTGCGCAGCAAAAGCGCACACTGCCTCTGCTGGGTTGATTCCTGGATGACCTTCTGCCATTGCTACGCCCAATGATCCACCCGACCGCCCTGATCCATCCTTCTGCCCAAATTGATCCGACTGCGGAGATTGGCCCTTATGTGATTGTGGATGGCCCGGCAAAGATCGCGGCGGGCTGCCGGATCGAGGCCCAGGCCCAGATCGTCGGGCATGTGGAAATGGGGGCAGGCACGGTGATCGGCCGGGCGGCGATCATTGGCGGAGATCCCCAGGACCTGGGATTCAAGCCGGAGACAGAGTCGGGGGTGATCCTCGGTGCAGGCAATGTTCTGCGCGAGCATGTGACAGTGCACCGGGCGAGCAAGGCGGGGGCTTTCACCCGCATGGGCGATGGCAATTTTCTCATGGCCGGGGCGCATCTGGCGCATGATGTGGTGATGGGGGACAAAAACATCCTGGCCAATGCCTGCCTGCTGGCGGGGCACATCACGGTGGGCAGCCATACTTTCATCGGGGGGGGGGCGGTGTTCCACCAGTTCATGCGCATCGGCGATTACTGCGTGGTGCAGGGCAATGGCGGGTTTGGCAAGGACATCCCGCACTACTGCGCGGCGCACCGGATCAACCGGCTGATGGGGCTGAACGTCATCGGTCTGCGCAGGCAGGGCTTCAGCAAGGAGCAGCGGGCGGAGATCAAGGAACTGTTCAAAATGCTGTTCGTCTCGGGGCTGAATCTGTCCCAGGCGGTGGCGGTGGCTCGTGGGCGGGAATGGACCCCGGCGGCGCAGCGGCTGCTGGATTTTGTCGCCACGCCGAGCAAGCGTGGGATCTGCGCGGTGCGTGCGGGTGGTGGCAGTGAAGAATGATTCTGCCGGGTGGGATTTTTCCCCTGCTTTTTCTTGTCACCCTTGGGGCGGTGGCCTATTGAATGCTCCTGCCGGGTCTGACTCTTCCGTTTTTTGTTGTTCCTGGCTGTTTCTCCCAATCTCTCTGGCATCATGACATTCTCCCGACTGTGCGTCGTTCTCGGCTTTGCAGCTCTGATGGTCGCCCCTGGCTTGCGCGCCCAGGCTGTGCTCGACTCTCTGACGAGCAACCTTAACATTGAGGGTCTGGACACGACCTACGACCCGGAGACGGGACTGGCGACTGCGAAAGGCGATGTACGCATCAGCTACACGGATGTGGAGATCCGCTGCGGCACGGCGAGCTACAATGCGACCACGGGCGAAATCATTGCCCGCGACGGCGTGGTGATCTGGAAGGCGGGCACGACCTACCGGGGTGAAAACATCATTTACAATGCGAACTCCGGCGAACTGAGCGGGGATGGGGTGCGCAGCTCCATGCCCATGGAGATGGGGACGTTCTTTTACGAGACGGACAAGTTTGAGACAGAGACGAAGCTGATCCAGAAGCTGGAAGGCGGCGACACCTACTTCACCACGCATGACGTGCAGAACCCGAACTTCCGCCTGCGGGCGCGCAAGATCACCATCTATCCTGGCGACCGCGTGGTGATGCGGAATGTGACGGTGATCGCCGGAGATACGCCAATCTTTTACTTTCCCTTCATCTCCCAGCCGCTGGCGGAGGAAGTGGGCTACCGTTTCACACCGGGCTTTCAGAGCCGCTGGGGTGGATTCCTCCTGGCGCAGTATGGGGTGATCCACGGGGACCACACGTTGGCGAAGTATCGTCTGGATCTGCGTTCCTCCCGTGGTGTGGGTGTGGGGGCTGATTTCCTGTCCCTGCGGCACAAGGACAACCGCAAGAACTTCGGCAACCTGAAGCTGTATTACCTGCGTGATTCTGACCCGACCAACAACCGCACGGGCGAGGAACGCGGTCCGGTGGGTGAAGATCGTTACCGCATCAATTTCCAGCACCGCATCTACCTGCCTGGGCCGGAGAAGAGCACCTGGTACCTGGACTTTGACATCAACAAGGTCTCGGATGCGCATTTCTATGAAGACTTCTTCTTCAATGACTTCCGTGAAACACCCGAGCCGGAAAACCAGGTCTCGCTGGTGCACACGGACCCAGCCTATGTGGCGACGCTGATGGCGCGCTTCCAGGCGAATGACTTTTACTCGGTGGGCACGCGCCTGCCGGAATTGGCGATTGACTGGACCCGCCGCCAGCTTTGGCATACCGGGATTTATCACCAGGGGACTTTCAGCGCGGGCATCCTGAAGGATGAGCTGGGCGATGAACAGGAGGAGGATTTCAGCAAACTGATCCGTGACGGTCGTGTGGAACTCACCGGTGGTGCGGCTTTGGATCCGGACAGCCGCCGTCGCTATCAGTCCTTTCTGGGACTTGACCCGAGTGGTGGCCTGAGTGCGGCAGATCTGAGCCGGGGTATTGACCTCTTCTCCGCCGTGCTGGAAGGTGCCGGGTATGCACGCGTGCACACTTACCAGGAGTTGCTCTATCCGAAGACGTTCCTCGGCTGGTTGAATGTGACTCCGCGCATTGGCGGTGGGTTGACCCACTATTCCGACATTGAGGGGGACGCGTATTCGAATCTTTCCGACGCCACGCGGACGATCTTCCATGCGGGATTGGATGTGTCGTTCAAGCTGAGCAAAACGTGGAGTGATTTCCAGAAGCCTGAGTGGGGCCTGAATGGGTTGCGCCACGTGCTACAGCCGTATGTGAACCTGTCTTACCTGGATGTGGGAGATTCCCAGATGGAAGGCCTCCAACTGGTGGATCGGCTGTCGCCGACGACGCGCCCGCGTTCGATTGATGTGCCGCTGTTTACCGCTGTGGACAGTCTGGAATCCTGGAACATCGCCCGAATCGGGATGCGCAACCTGTTGCAGACCAAGCGTGACTACACGACCACGAACAACGGCAATTTCTACACGGCCTCCAGCGAGGAGACGCAGACCTACACCTGGGCTGGGCTGAACACCTATGTGGACCTTTTCATGAAGGATCCTGAGTTCGATCGCAGCCTGTCGAACCTTTACAATGAGCTGTTCTGGCGTCCGGTGCCGTGGCTCAATTTCTGGATGGATGCGCAGATCCCGCTGGAAAGCGGTCGCGGTAGCTTCACCGAACTGAACCAGGGCGTGACCTTCATGCCAGCGCGGAACATGCAGTTGACGCTGGGCCACCAGTATGTGAGCGACAGCCCCTACTTTGCGGATTCCAGCCTGGTGTTCTCCCGCATCTACACCCGCCTGACGGATAACTGGGGCTTCTCCATGAACCACATCTTTGAAATGGATGACGGCACGATGGAGTTCCAGAGCTACAGCGTGACGCGCGATCTTTCGAGCTGGGTGGCCTCCGTGGGGGCGATGGTGCGCGATAACCGCGATGGCCTGTCTGACTTCGGCGTGCTGTTCTCGCTGACGCTGAAGGATTTCCCGCAGTTGAGCATCCCGCTGGACATCGACCCGAATCCTTCGGGCCGTGGCGGCAACCAGTAGCGCAGTTTGACCTTGAGAGTGAAGGCCCCAAGGGCACAGTGTGCGGAGCCGTCAGGGCTGGAAGCGCGGTTTCGGGGCCCTGGGGCTGCTGGCTGCGGCCTCTGCGACGACTCCCACCTTTACACATGAAGCTTACCATCATCGGTTCCGGTTACGTCGGACTTACCACAGGGGCCTGCTTTGCCGAAGCGGGGCACCACGTGGTGTGTGTGGACAATGACGAGGCGAAGGTGGCCTCGCTGCTGGCCGGTGAGATCCCGATCTTTGAGCCGGGGCTGGAGGCGCTGGTGAAGAAGAACGTCTCGGCCAAGCGGCTGCGCTTTACCTCCTCGACGGAAGAAGGGGTGGACCATGGCGAGGTGCTTTTCATCGCGGTGCCGACTCCGCCGCAGGCGGATGGCAGTGTGGACCTGAGCTTCATGGAGAAGGTGGCGCGTGAGATCGCGCAGTATCTGACGAGCTACCGGGTGATCGTGGACAAAAGCACGGTGCCGGTGAAGACGGGGGAGCGGGTGGCGCACACCATCCGCCGCCATGCGAAGCCGGGCGTGGAATTCGATGTGGTGAGCAATCCGGAATTCCTGCGTGAGGGCAGTGCGGTGGCGGACCTGATGAAGCCGGACCGGATCGTCATCGGCGGTAACAGTGACCGTGCGCTGGCGCTGATGCAGAAGATCTATGAGCCTTTCATGGCCCCGGTGCTGGTGACGGACATCAACAGTGCGGAGCTGATCAAGCATGCGGCGAACAGCTTCCTGGCGCTGAAGATCAGCTACATCAATGCGCTGGCGGAGATCTGCGAGATCAGCGGGGCGGATGTGCTGAAGGTGGCGGAGGGCATCGGTGCGGATAAACGCATCGGCCGCAGCTTCCTGAATGCGGGCCTGGGCTATGGTGGGTCCTGCTTTCCGAAAGACATCGCGGCCTTCATCGCGATCAGCGAGCAACTGGGCCTGCCCTTCAATTTGCTGAAGGAGGTGCAGAGCATCAATAACCGGCAGATCGACCGGTTTCTGGATGCCATCCGCGAGGCGCTATGGGTGCTGAAGGACAAAAAGATCGCCGTGTGGGGGCTGAGCTTCAAGCCGAACACGGACGATGTGCGCTGCTCTGTCGCGATGACGCTGGTGGAGCGGCTGGTGGCTGAAGGGGCAGTGGTGAGTGCGTATGATCCGAAGGCGATGGACAAGGCGCGCGAGCTGCCGGTGGCCGCCCAGATCCGCCTGACTGAGAGCGCGCTGGAGGCGGCGAAAGAGGCCGAGGTGCTGATCATCGCCACGGAGTGGCCCGAGTTTGCCTCGGTGGATCTGGCCGCGCTGCGCGAGACGATGCACACGCCTTTGATTTTTGACGGACGCAATCTGCTGGACCCTGCGGCAGTGCGTGATTTCGGCTTTCAGTATCGCGGCATCGGCCGGGGTGTGGTGGCTGAGCGCGGCTAGAACGCCGTTTTTGTCCCGTTGATGTGACTGATTTTTTTCCCTTCTGAATCCCTGAAAACCACCCATTCATCCTCCCCTTCGACCAGCGTTCGCAACCATGCGCTGGATGTCCTGACCGATTGGCAAAAATCTGGCCGGTTTGCCACTGAGCTCCTCGATGAGCGTGTGCGCCGTGCCGTGCTTTCGCCGCCGAATGCGGCCTTTCTGCATGACATTGTTTTCACCACGCTGAGGAACCTGAGCCTGCTGGATTTCTGGGCGGACCAGATGACGGAGGGCAAGCACCTGGACCACCGCACGCGGTGGCTGCTGCGCATCGGCCTGTGCCAGCTTTTGCTGCTGGGCGTGCCTTCGCATGCGGCGGTGAATGAGACGGTGGCTGCGGCGGGCCGATCCGGCGCGCTGGTGAATGCGGTGCTGCGGCGTGCGGGCCGTGAGGAGGCGAAGCTGCATGCGATGGTGGAGGGGCTGCCGCTGGCGGTGCGCTACTCCCACCCGGAATTCATGGTGCGCCGCTGGATCAAGATCATGGGCAAGGCCAAGGCGGAGGCGCTGTGCCAGTGGAACCAGGAGCCGCCCCACACCTATGTGCGGCTGAATGCGCTGAATGAGGAGGCGGCTGAACGCCTGGCGAAGATGCCGGAGCTGACGGACGTGGGCGAAGGCTTTTACCAATGTGAAACGGCGCCGCGTGAGGCCCTGAAGCACGGGCTTTGCTATGCGCAGGACCCGAGCACGGCGCATGCCCCGCGCATGCTTTCGCCAAAGCCGGGGGAGATGGTGCTGGATGCGTGCGCGGCCCCGGGTGGCAAGACGGCGCTGCTGGCGGAGATCATGTGCAATGAGGGTCGCATCTTTGCCTGCGACTCTTCCCCGATCCGCCTGACGCGGCTGCGTGAGAACCTGACGCGGCTGAAGGTGCGCATCGCGCAGGTGCATACGTTTGATCTTTTGGGCGATGCGCCGCCGCCGTTTGGCGATGTGCTGTTTGACCGCATCCTGCTGGATGTGCCTTGCTCGAACTCCGGGGTGATGCGGCGCCGCATCGATGTGCGGTGGCGTTTGCAGGAGGAGGAATTCGCGGTGCTGGCGGAGACGCAGCGGCGGATTGTGGAGTCGGCCCTGCGGTTTTTGAAGCCGGGCGGTTCGCTGGTTTACAGCACGTGCAGCATTGATCCGGAGGAGAACCAGGGGGTGATCAAAGCCATCCTGGAGGCGCATCCGGAGCTGGAAATGATCGAGAGTCGGCTGAGTTTCCCGCCGAAGGAGCAGACGGACGGTGCCTTTGCGGCGCGACTGGTGAAGAAGGCATGAGTGAGGCGGCACAGACCCAGCGGGCGGACAAGTGGCTGCACCATGTGCGCCTCTTTAAGACGCGCAGCCTGGCGACGGCGGCCTGTGCGAAGGGGAATGTGACGGTGGATGGGCAGCCGGTGAAGCCGGCGCGGGATTTGCGTGCGGGGGATGTGCTGGAGGTGGTGCGCGGGGACCTGCGACTGCGGGTGCAGGTGCTGGCCTTTGCGCCCCGGCGGCTGAGTGCGCCGCAGGTGGCGGAGTTTTACGAGAACCAGACGCCGCTGGAGTGGATCCAGAAGGCGGCGGAACTGCGCCGACAGAAGTCGCTGGAGACGCCGCCGGAGCACGAGATGCTGACGAAACCGAATAAGCAGCAGATGCGGCAACTGCGCGAGTGGCACGAGCAGAATCACTCGATGTGAGGGGGGCGGGGGGATCGGGGAGTTTTGGACAGGATTGCAGGATTCACAGGAGGGGAGCTTTGAAAAGGTCTGCGGCCCGCGATGGCCCAGCCCAAGGAGCGGGACTTGCCAAGTCCCGTGGTTTGGGAATTGCCGATGGGGTGGATGAGGATGCGTCCTTTGGATGCTGCATCCGTTGTTAGGCCAGGTGATTGCTCTATCTTTTGCCCAATCTCTTTTTGCCATTCTTTGGGGAGACGTGGCGTGAGATGTGCGGAGGTTCAAAGGCCGGGACTTGGCAAGTCCCGCTCCTTGGGGGTGTTTGGGGCGGACGGGGATCGGGGGTGGAGGAATGGGGGCTTTTTTACAGGATTAACAGGAAGTGTGGCAAGGGGGTGGACGACCGGGTTTTAGATGGAGCGCACGCGTCTCGCGTGCTGTGTTCGGCGTCTCGCCGAAGACCGTGAACCGAGGTGGCTGCTGCGGGGTGCCTGACATGAGCTGCGGGGTGGGAGAACGGTTTCCCGCGAGACGCGTGAAACGGCAGGCGGGACGCCCGCGCTCCAGGGCGAACGGAGGCGTGAGACCTTTTCGAAAGCGCCAGAGGACTGGCGCAGTCCAGGACGCTTCGCGGCGGTGTGGCTGCGCCCGCCAGGGCGTGGGGGTTGGGGAAGCTCGAGGTGTGGAGAGCTTTCGAGGCGGGCCACCCGCTGGCGCGGGCAGCTACGAATGAGAATGAGCTTTCGAAAAGGCCTGGGGTCACGAGAGGGCCAGCCCCAGGAGCGGGACTTGCCAAGTCCCGTGGTTTGGGGGGGCGTATGGCCGTAGGATGTTGGGTGAAGGGTGGGGTTGCTTCGCCTAACAAGAAGGGTGTTTATTTGGGGTTCATTTTTCACCCCCTGTCTTTTGGCCATTTTCGGTGGCGTGAGGGGGCGGACGGAAGGAGTCAGGGACGCTGCGCGTCCGGTGGGTTTAGGATGCGGGCAAGTGCGAAGCCGCGAAGCGAATCTCCGCGTTCCTCTCGGGGGCGGTGGGGAGGTTCGGGGATGATGGGGGCGGACGGGGGATTCCGGCGTCCTTTCAGGACGCGACCTTGATTGGCATCGTTGGTTAGGTTGGGGGATCCGGTGGTTCTCGGTGGCTGCGCCCCCTTCACCACCGGCTACGTTCCGGGCTCCCTCCGGGAGCGAAGGCTGGGGGCGGGGTGTGAGGGTGTGAGGAGGTTCA